>NZ_BMDZ01000002.1 GCF_014636235.1 Tistrella bauzanensis | reverse complement strand
CCCGATCAGCCGCAAGCGAAAACGGGCCGGATGGTCCGATGAATTCGCAAGGTCGATCATTGGGCAAATGCGATAGCCCTGGTCCGGCCAGCCTGATGGCTTGCAATTTTCCGATAAACAAGTAAACGTTTCACAACACGGCTTCCGACAGCTTGTCGGACCACCACCGGGGGGGAGGGTGGTCTGACCGAGACGCCCGGTGCGGGTTCATCCTGCACCGGGCGTTCTCGTTTGTGCGGCCCTGGCCGCCGGGGCATCCGCTGTGCCCGCGACAGGTGATCGGCGGCCGTGGCTTTCTGCCGCCATTTGACTTGGGGCGCGCTGATCGCATATCCATGGGCCTGGGACACGCTTGGTTCCAGACCAGCCGCAGCAGGGGATGGCCATGGATGGCAACGAACACGGCCGATCGACCACCGGCCTCTGGGATGATGCCGGTTGGGCCCATGCCGGTTGGGCCCATGCCGGTTGGGACGGGGCCGCTGCGCCGGCCGGAGAGGATGGCCGCGCCTATCGCCAGGCGCTGGGCCGGTTTGCCACGGGCGTTACCGTCGTCACCTGCCGCGACGCCACCGGCCGGCCCGCAGGGTTGACGGTCAATTCCTTCACCTCCGTTTCTCTGGCGCCACCGCTGGTGTTGTGGTGCCTTGAGAAGACATCGCCAAGCCTGGTCATGTTCACCACCTGCGGCCATTTCGCGATCAATGTTCTGGACGCGTCCCAACGCCCGCTGTCGGATGTGTTCGCCGACCCCACCGCCGACCGCTTCGCCGGCCTTCCGGTAGAGGATGGCCTTGGTCGCGCGCCGTTGCTGCCCGGATGTCTGGCGCAGTTCGAATGCGCGCTCGATACCGTGCATGATGGCGGCGATCACGTCATCCTGATCGGCGCGGTACGGCGCTATCGCCAGCGTGCCGGCGATCCCCTGATCTATTTCGGCGGCGGCTATCGGGATCTCGGCGGCACCGGCGCGGGCGGGTGACCATCCAGCGGCACAGGCGGAGCTCCGGCGTCTCAGGTGACGGCCGTATTGGTGTTGCGCTGGTTTGAAACCATGGCGCACATTATATAGAAAAACATTCTCGGAAAATTCGAATCAGGCCAGGTCGAGGTGACGATGTCGGAGATTGACGGCCTGCTTTCGATGATCGAGAGCCGCTATCATCCGATCCCGATCGACCGGCTTCCAGCCATCATCGGGCTGGCCGAGACCGTCTATGTCCTCTGCCATGACCATCCGTCTCATCCGGCGCGGCTGATCGAGGCATTGATGCGGCTTCAGGATCTGCTGACGGCCAGGATCAGAACCGAGGCCGGCATTCTGTTTCCGTTGATCCGCATCGGCGGCAGCCCGGTCGTGGCCGAGATGGTGGCGCGCCTGCGGATCGATCAGGGGCTCGCCGCCGGCCAGCTGGACGATATCCGCGCGATGACCGGTGGTTTCAGACCGCCCACCGATGCGTCACCGTCTTGGCGGGCGCTCTATCTGGCGCTGGCCGGGCTGGCCGACAGCCTGGCCGCATATGACCGGGTGATGACCGATCAGCTGTTTCCGCGGATCGTGGTCTGATCAGCCCTCACGCAACCAGATCTGGCTGCGTCCGAACAGCGACAGGCCCACAAAGCCACGCACCTCCAGCGTCCGGCCATCGGGTGCAAGTGTCATCTCCAGGTCATAGATCTCGCCATTGGCGGGGTCCAGAATGTCACCGCCCTCATAGGTCAGGCCATCGCGCAGCAGGCCGGACATGATCTCCATCCCGACCAGCTTGTGCCCGGCGCGGCTGTCGGTGCAGGCGATGCAGACCGGATCGGGGTCTTCGCCCGGCTCGCGGAACAGGCGCTCGATCCGGCCGTGATAGCGGCCATCGGTCTCGCTGATCCGGACCAGAGATCGGGGTTTGCCGGTCTTGTCATCAACGGTGCGCCAGAGGCCCTCGGCCGTTGGAGCCGGGCCGGCGGTCTGCGCCATGGCGACCCGGCCCATGATGGTCATGCCCGGCAGCGCCAGTGCGATGGCCACGAGGCCCAGGCCGCACAGCATGGCACGGCGGCTGACGGGGGCTGCGGCCGGCAAGGGATCGAGGGTCATGGCGCGGGGGCTCCTGTGGCAGGCGGGCAGGGGTGACGCGCCAACTCTGTCACGTCACCTCGCGATTGAACAGGCGGGTATTTCGACGAGGCCCCGGCCGGCATCTGCCGGCACAGGGCCGGTTCAGGCAGCGGTGGCGGGGCGTTTGCGGGGTTGCAACCGTCATGCATCCACGGGCAGGCTCTGAAACCGGATGCCGCGACCGACGGCACCTGGTCCTCCCCCCATGCCCTTCCGAAAGCCGTTGCCCATGCCTGCATCACCGATTGCGCCCGCTTCACCGCTCGAAAGTGGCGACGCCCGTCTGTTGTTCATCCGTCACGGCAGCGCGATGCGCATGACCGAAGATCTGCGCGATCCGGGCCTGACCGCCCGGGGCCGGGACGAAGCGGCGGCGACCGCGTCGCAGCTTGCGGTCGCGCTGGCCGGGATGAACCCGCATCTGCTGGCAAGCCCGCTGGCCCGCACGCAGGAAACCGCCGCGATCATCGGCGCCGCCATCGGCTGCCGGGCAGTGCCGGCCCCGGCCTTCGCCGAGGTGCCATGGACCGACGGCCAGCCGGTGGTCTCGCGCGCGGCCGACATCACCGACTGGCTGGGGCGGGGTTGGGGGGATATGCCGGCAGCGCAACAGCGCTGGGCGGGCGATGTTGTGGCTGCTGCCCGTCAACTGACCGGATTGGTGGTGGTGGTCTCGCATTTCGTGCCGATCAACGTGATGGTCGGCCACGCCCGGGGCAGCGACCGGGTGCTGGAATTCCGACCGCGCCCCGCTTCTGTGACCGTCATCACCCGCAATGGTGGCGATTTCGCCATCGAGTCGTTGGGCTCCGAAGACGAGACATTGTTCGCCTGATCACGTGCGCCCGGTGGCGCTGGTATGCGGGGCTGCAACCTGACGGATGCCGTGCCACCAGATTGCAACTCACCCGTGGCGATATGATCGTCGGATATTATTCCACCATTGAAGCGCGTGCGGCGACGCGCAATACTGAGCGCCAGACAACAAGAACAAGGCTCGATGGAGCGCGCACGCCGCGCTTCCCCAAGGCCATGCCGCCTGGAACGATAACGAGCCAGAGCCCGCAACGGGTCGGCGGCGGACGCATTTCCGCGCCGACATCTGCGGGACATGTGGAGGAGACGACGCCATGAGCATGGCGCGCGGCACCGCGGGCGGTGTGGCAAGTGGTCGGGCGGCGGGCAGGATGCCCCGGTCCCTGGTCCTGATCGTGATCTCGGCCGGGTGTATCCTGGCCCTGTCGATGGGCGTCCGGCAAAGCCTGGGCCTGTACCTGACCCCCGTGAGCGAGGCCATCGGCACCGGCCGCGAATATTACGCCCTGTCCATGGGGCTGATGAACCTGATGTGGGGCATCTTCGCCCCCTTTGCCGGCATCATCGCCGACAAGCACGGCCCGATGAAGGTCGGGCTGGCCGGCGGACTGTTCTATGCGGTCGGGGTGATCTGGCTGGCGTTGTCGGGCTCTGCGCTCGATCTGGCGGGGGCCGGCATCCTGATCGGCATCGGCCTCAGCGGTGCCGGGTTCACCGTCATTCTGGGTGCCGTCGGCCGGGCCGCTTCGGAAAAGCACCGGGCGTCGGCGCTGGCGCTGGCGAGCCTCGGCTCGTCGATCGGACAATTCGTGGCGCTGCCTTACGCCCATGGCATCACCGATGTCGCCGGCTGGTGGTGGAGCCTGCTGATCCTGGGTGTGACCTCGGCCCTGATGGTGCCGCTGGCCATGGGCCTGAGGGGGGCCGCCAAGGCCGGCGATCCGATCACCAGCAAGCAGACGGTGGGCGAAGCCGTGCGCGAGGCCTTCACCACGCCGGGCTTCTGGCTGCTGAATGCCGGTTTCTTCGTCTGCGGCTTCCATCTTGCCTTCATTGCCGTGCATCTGCCGGCCTATGCCGCCGACAAGGGGCTGGCGCCCTGGGTGGCGACCGCGGCGCTCACCGCCATCGGGCTCGGCAACATCTTCGGCACCTATGGCTTCGCCAAGCTCGGCACGGTGATCCAGCGGAAAGAGGCCCTGGCCCTGCTCTACACCATCCGCGCGCTGGTGTTCGTGGGATTTCTGATGCTGCCGCTGACACCGGCGCTGGTCATCGGCATGTCCTTTCTTCTGGGGCTGACCTGGCTCGGCACCGTGCCACTGACCAGCGGATTGGTGGCGCATATGTTCGGCCCGGTGTTCATGTCGACATTGTTCGGGCTGGTGTTCATGGGCCATCAACTGGGTGGTTTCCTGGGATCGTGGCTGGCCGGGCGGATTTTCGACAGCGTTGGCTCCTACGACCCGGTCTGGTGGCTGTCGGTCGGGCTGGGCCTGCTGTCGGCCCTGTTGCACATCCTGATCCGCGAGAAGCCGGTGGCGCGATTGCGGGCATCGGCGGCGCTGGCCTGAACCCTTCCGCCGCGGCGCGTCGGCAGCCTTCACGCCGCCGGCCGCTTCTGACAGGATGGCTCCATCCTCGGTGAGCGATGGGTATGGGGTGACGATGTCGGTTGATCAGACGGCCGGCCCTGAGGCGGCCGATGGTGAGCGCGCGGCGGCTGTGGAAGGTGCTGCGGCTGTGGAAGGTGCTGCGGCTGCGGAACGTGTTGTGGCTGTGGCCTGGGCCATTCCGCCGCAACCCGCCCCGGCCGAGCGGCTGGTCATGTTGCGGGATCGTCTGCAGGCGGCCGGGGCGGTCGATTGCGGGATGGTTCACGAACAGGTGGTGTATGCGGCCGATGGCGTGACGCCGGTCAGGGCCGATACGGCAGGCACCGCCGCGGCGTTCAAGCGCCGCCCGTTATGCCCGATGCCGCTGCGGGCGCAGCGGCTCAGTTGCAGCCATACATCGGCACGCCAGACGATCGGCGATGCGCTGTCGCTGATGATGGCGCAGACCGCGGCTGCAGACGGTCTGCGGCGCCAGCGGCTGGGCGACCTGATGGCCCGGTTCAGCAAACTGGATGCGGCCATCGGAATGATCGACCATGCCCGTGGCGATGCGGAGCGGGACCATGCCCGTGCCACAGAGCGGCGGCTGGCCGGTGAGACCGGCGCGGGCGAGGCTCTGGATCAGGCCCTGGCGCAGATCGCCCGCGGCCGACAGGACTTCACGGCGGCCATTGCGACGCTTGCCGCGCTGAAGCATACGGTGCTGGCGCAGATCGACGACATGCTGCGGCAACTGCCCTCACCGGATGGGGGCGACGATCAGCCTGTCCGTATTGGCGCCAGCACGCAGAGCGACCACGCGATCGGGGCCAGCCAGCCATCGTGATCTGGTGGCAGTGTCGGATCGCGGCTCAGCACCCGGCCAAGCACCCCCGGCAGTGCTGCATCGATCCGCGCGCGCAGGGCGGCCGGCGCCTGTTTGCGCGCGGCAGCCGCGGTTTCCGCGACGGCGTCGAATTCACGCCAGTAAGACGCGGCATCGGTCACCCGGACCGCGGTCTCGCCGGTCTCGACCCGGTCGAGCGCCAAGCCGGCCGGTGCCGCCATGTCCGCCAGCATGGCCGGGGTGATGTCGAACGGGCTGGGCACGCCGGCCGGCCGGGTGAGGGATGGCAGCGCCTTGCCAAGCAGGGCGGCGCCGGTGCCGATCAACCGGCAGCGCGCCGCCTCGGCCCACAATTGAACCAGCAACCGCCCGTCGGGTTTCAGCAGGCCGGCCATGGCCGCCAGTGCGGCCGCCGGATCGGGCAGGGTCCACAACCCGCGCAGGCAGGTCGCGACATCGACGCTGCCGGGCTTCAGGGCCGGATGCAGAACATCCGCCGCCAGCCCACGCGGCGTCGGCCTGTCGCCGATATCGCCATGGCGCCGGCCGGCGGCTGCCAGGGGCGCTGCCGCGATGTCGCTGGCGATGACCAGCCGGTCGGGGCCCGCCAGAGCCCGGGCCAGCACGCCGTGTCCGGCGCCGACATCCAGCAGCACGGCACGGCGCGCGCCGTGCGAGGTCGCAGCGGTTCGTGCGTTCAATGTGGCGTTGACCAGGGCGACCATGTGTCCGACCACAGCATTGGCCGCGATCGCACTTTGATGATCGGTATCGGCCACCGCATCATGCACCTCGTCCCAATGGTCGCGGGTGCCATAGTCGGACATGGCTTGTCTCCGTCTGGTGGGCGGGGGCCAATGGGCAGAGGCCAATGGATGGGGCCAATGGATGGGCCCGGTGGACGCGATCAGATCAGGCCGGCGACCATGTCGGACAGCCACCATGCCATCCCGATCCACAATGCGCCCCAGCCGATGATCGTGCCGATGGCGACGAACAGATACAGCGCGCCGCGGCCACCGGCCGCCATGGCTGTGGTCTGAGCCGGCGATGGCCCGGCGCCGCCGCGCTTCAAGCCGACCACCCGGCGCAGATGCTCGAACGACCGGCGGCGCAGATTGGGCAGGCGGAACACCTCGACCAGCAGCAGATAGCCGTCGCCGTTCAGGAACGGCAACAGCGTGACGATGGCGCCGAACAGACCGGCCACCGCCAGCACCACACCGATCGTCGACGCCGTGCTGCCCTGGGCCGCGACCATCATCAATCCCAGTCCGATACCGGCCAGGGCCTGGCTTGCGAACGGGCCGGCCAGGATCGCGACCATCCGGTGTCCCATGGGCAATGCCTCCCAGTCGCGGCGATCGGGCCGGGTCCAGGCGAAGGGCATCAGGAAATAGATCGCAAACCCGGTCTCACGCACCCGCACGCCCATGGCCCGGCAGGCCAGGGCATGACCGCCTTCATGCAGGAAGCCGCTGGCAAGGGTGGTGAGGTACAGGGCGGGCAGGGTCCAGCCGGTCAGAGTGGCGAGGGTGATATCCAGGAAGCGGCCGCCCATCGCCACCAGCAGCACCGGCACCGCCAGGGCAGCGGCGCTGGCAAGCGCCAGCAGCGCCAGCCGCAGCACCAACGGCCAAGCCAGCAGCCGGTCGAGCACCGGCTCGGGCCGCACCGTGCCCAGCCGCTGGATCACCAGATGGTGGAGCACACTGAAGTGAAACCCGGTGAAGGGGTCGCGGCTGCGGGACGCCCGGCCTTCCGCCTCCAGCACGCCCAGCGCCAGCAGCCGGTCTTCGAACCGGGCCAGTTTGGCGGCATCCGCCCGCACGCCCGATGCGGCAAGACGTGCCGCCAGTTCATCCAGCGTCGATTGCCCGTCGAACACCCGCGCCACGGCGAATTCCGCCGGCCCCAGCACCCAATGGCCCTCGCCATCGGGATCGGTGATCTCGATGCGACGGCCACGCGCTGGATCGGTGATCTCGATATGCTCGAAACGATCGGGGAACCGGCCGCGGGCCACCCGTGGCGCCGTTGCCGTGGTGTCGATATCGGGTGCGGATACGGGCATTGCGGTCATGGATGAACACCGGCGACCAAGGTTGAGGGGCAGGCATCGGCGTGGGCGGTGATCCGGGTCGAGAGACGGAATTCCGCGGTGACCGCGCCTTCATGCCCGGCATCCAGCCATAATTCATCCGGCGCCGGCCGCATTTCCGACAGGTCGATCGGTTCCGGCCGCTCCAGCAACCGCGCCAGCATCTCGGCGCCCTGCGGCGCATCCAGCAGGATACAGACCGGCTTCGGCTCACCCGGTGCCTTGGCAAAGATCGCCGGCGGCAACCCCAGATCGCGGGCCCAGGCCCGCATCGCGCGGAAGGCCGCGGCATCTTCGGCGGGCTTGCCGCCGGGGCGTGGATCACCGATCGCCACCCGCCAGCTGCGCCGCTTCACGATCAGCCGCCCCAGCACCAGGCGCGGGCGGAGATGCCGGCCGATGACCGCCGCCGCCAGGGCGAACATCGCCCGGTGCAGGGCGGTCTGCGTGACCGTGCCCAGATCGTCGACCAGCCCGCAGCCGGCGCGCACGACCAGCCGGCCATCGGCGTCACGCACCACGCGGCAATCCGCTGAACGAACACGCTTGCGCATGCCGGACGCAAGATCCCCCGGCAGGGCGATGTCCACGAAGACCGGATCGTTCGGCCAATCGATATGCGATCGCTGATAATGCTGCCCATCATCGGCCAGACCCAGTCGGGCCGTGGTATCGGCGCGTGCGGTCGCCATGGCCCAATTGGCGGCCGTGCGCACCACCCGCGACGGATCGGGACAGAACGGCATTGCCACCGGCTGGGCCGCGGTCAGCACGGCCGGATGAACCTCGCCGATCACCAGCCGGTAATCGCCGCGATTGATGGCGGCGATGCTGGCGGCAGCGATCATCAGGTCTGGAGAGGCGATGTCGAGGCCCAGCGTTGCCGGCACAGGCAGATCGGCGGGCAGCAGGCCGGCGATCGCCATCGATACCGCCGTGGCAATCCGGTCCGGATCATCCGGCTGCAGACGGATTTCGTCCTGGCTGGCGGGATCGGTCATCCGTTCGCCCGCCAAGGCATCCCAGGCCGCGCGCAGTGCCGGTTCCAGAACGGTCACGACCTCGTCGGCAAGGCCGGGTGCGGGGGCCGTGGCCAGGAACCGCACCAGATCGATGCCATCGGTGTCGGGATTGCCGTCTTCAGCCGACAGCCGGTCGAAGACCTGCGACTGACGGGCCGCGATCAAAGCCGCCGCGGCGGTGGCGACCGCCCGGTACAGCGCCAGCACCGGTGCCAGATCGGCGGTGGCGGCAGCAATCAGCGGCCCACCCAGCACAACCCCCGCACCACGCGCGCAGTCTTCATAGACCGGCTGGCGACCGACATACATCTGTCCGCGCTGCCGCGCCCGGTCGGCGCCAGCATCGGCCAGCAGCGCGTGCATGCGGTCGAGTGCCATCATCCGCGCCGGCAGATCGCCGGCGGCGAAATCGTCCCGCGCGGCCGCAAGATCGCCGATCCGCGCCCGCCAGCCTGCCGCGGCCGGCGTTCCGATCGCGGCCAGACAACCGTCGAGATGGGCAAGCGGCGCCGGGCCGCCCGGTGCCGGCCGGATCGCCGGCAGCAGCACCCGCTTAGCGGCCAGTACGGCCATGGCGGCGGTGACGCGCCCGGGATCGTGCCCCTGCGACCGCAGCCGGTCACGGATGTCGTGGGGGTGAAGCCCGGTATCACCGCCGGCTGCCACCGCCGACAGGATCGCTGCATGCAGTGGCGGCAGCGCCACCTGCCGGTCGACCGGCAGATGCAGCCGATTGCCTGCCAGTACCGTACAGCCGGGGTTCAGCGCCAGCGGCAGATGGCTCTCAAGCGCCGGGTCGGCTGCAACCGTCTGGGCCAGTGCTTCCGCGACCCAATGTTCGATGACCGTGTGGCGGGCGCCGATCAGGCGGTCGGGCGCGCCGGTCAGGGCAAGGGCCTGCGGGGCATCCGGATCGAGCACGCCCCAGGCGACCGGGCCGAAAAAGCTGGCGGTATCGTTCTTGGCAGCGAAACGCTGTAGATAACTCCAGGCCAGCCGCAGTTTCTGACGGGCGCGTTTGCGTGGCTGGTCCAGGTTTTCAGCGGCAAGCTCGGCGATCCGCGCCGGCGCATCGCGGTTGGACAGGAACAGGGCTTCGGCGGCCAGCGGATCGGTCAGGCCTGCGACCAGGCGCCTGCGACCGCTGGCCGCGGCGCCGGCGAAGACGGTCTGCCGTTCGGCGGCCGGAACGGTGTCGTCATCGATCACCGACAGCACGTCATCGGGCAGGCAGGCGGCGGTCAGCCGGTGGAAGCCGAAGCCCGCGCCGCGCATCCAGCCCAGTGGAAACCATTCGACCACCGGGGCGGCGGCCAGTGCGGGGCGTGGGGCGCCATGGGTGCTGTGGGCCGGCGGCCGTGCGGGCGGCGAGGTCGCAATGGTCATGCGGTATGCCCGGCGATGGCGCCGCGTTCGGCCAGCCGGGCGATCAGCGCGTCATCCTGGGGGGTGTCCCCGGGGTGGCCGGCATCGGCCAGGCGCTGCCGCAGCCCCTGGCGGTGGACCGGACCGGCATCGAGTGCCGCCAGGATCTGTGCTGCCCGCAGCGGCAGCCCACTCAGCTTGGGTGACGCCGCCAGATCGGGCATGGATGAGAGATAGGCCGACGGCCTTGCCGGCAGAGCATCCTGGCCGATCCGTGCCGTACTGCGCAACCAGGGCGACAGGTCATGGGCCGTTTCCACCGCCACCGCGCGGCCGGTGACGTGCAGCCGTCCATCGTCCGGTGCCGCCGCTTGCGGCCGGTCGGCCAGCGACCGGATCAGGCCCGCGGTGGCGCGGTCGAGCGCGATCAGGTCGCGCAGGCCGTCAGGGTGTGCCGTGGCCGGGGCATCGGCCAGAAAATCGAGCACCCGCGCGCAATAGCCAACCACGAACGGCCCGTCATCGCGCCACCCGTCGCTGTCGAGAAATTCCGTGGCCAGCGCCTTGAGGTCGAGGCCGGCCCCCTTGATGGCGCGATAGGTGAGCGGCGCCGCCGATTCCAGCGCGTTCTGCACCGAGCCGACCATTCGGAAGCGATAGTTCAGGATGAACATCCGGGTCGGCTTGGGCGTCGCGGCATAGGCCCGCACCGCCGCGCATTCCGGTGCCGACAGCGCGAAGCGCCGTTCCAGCGCCGCATCATCGACCGCATCGTCGAACATGGCCTCGGCCAGCGGCGCTTCACGCAGGATGCGCCGCCAGACGCCGTAGACCATCTGGGCCGGCAGTGCGACAGCGGCGGATTGGGGACCGGTCGTCATCGATGGCGTCATGGACATCACACCGTCTCCCGTGCGGCCGCCCGTCCGGCCACAGACAGGCCATGGCGGGCCGCGGCGGCGTCCCAGGCGGTCTTGGCGCGGATCAGGTCGCCGCGGATCATCGCCTCGTCGTCGGCACCGCCCAACTCGCGGGTCTGGGGATGATGGGCGCGGCCCTGGAATTCCAGGATCACGGCCGAGGGCAGCGTGCGGGCCAGCACCACATCCAGCATCTCCCACACCGGTTCGGGCACGGTGCTGTCATGCCAGTCGTGATACAGCCCGTCATACCAGGAGCCACCCGCCAGATGGATGCACAGCACCCGGTCCAGCGGGATCGTGTCCAGATAATCGCGGGCGTCATAGCCCGTCAGGTTGACCGAATTGGTATAGACGTTGTGCAGGTCCAGATGCAGCCAGGTGCCGGCCCGTTCCACCATGCGCGCCATGAATTCGGCCTCGCGCATCTGCCCGCCCGGCGTCGGCATGTAATAGGCCGCGTTTTCGTGGGCGAGCGGCATGCCATAGAGATCCTGAAGCCGGCGGGCACGATCGGCCACCCGGATGATCTCGGGGCGCGAGAACTGCACCGGGCTCGACCAGATATCGAGCCAGGAGGCATCGCCATAGAAGCAGTGATCGGCCACCCATGGACTGTTGATCGCCTGCGCCAGCGCCACATGCCGGCGCACGGCCGGGCTGTCCTCCAGCGGACCGAAGCCGAACTCGCAGCCATAATTGGAATGGGCCAGAAGCGGCGTCCGATCACCCAGTGCACGGGTGCGACGTTCCTGTCCGGGACGGAAAATCCACGGGCTGTCCAATGGCCCCATGATCGCGTCCAGCAGCACTTCGAACAGATCGACCGGCTGGCTCTCGAACGGAAACCAGTCGAGAATTTCAGGGTTGTATTGAAGGCCGACGCCGATCGGTGCGGGCTTGTCCATGGCGGATGGTCCTTATGATCAGTCAGCGCGGAGCGTGACGGGCGGCCAGCCCGGGATGTGTCGGCCCGGGATGTGTCGGCCCGCGACGAGGCAGCAGCCTGGGCTTGAGTCAGCCCAGAATGATGGGGATCAGAGACGCCACCAGCAGCACCGCCATCACCCAGTTGAAGATCCTGACCGCGCGGCGGGTGGCGAGCAGCCGGCGCACGGCGACGCCGAACCCGGTCCAGATCACCGCCGCCGGCACGCAGACCACGAAAAACACCAGGGCGATGATCACCGCCTGGATCGTCGGATTGTTGGCGGCCGCCCCATAGGCGCCCATGGTCGCCACGGCCATGGTCCAGACCTTCGGGTTCACCCATTGCAGCAGCGCCGCCTGGATCAGCCCTACAGGTGTGCCCTCGGTCGGCCCGACCGACTGATCCAGCCCGCGCGGCTCGGCGCTGGCGATCTTCCAGGCCAGCCAGAGCATATAGGCGATCCCGATGATCTCGATCGCGATCCGGGTCTGGGGGATGGTCTCCAGAATCGTGCCCAGGCCCAGCCCGACCGCCAGGATCAGCAGCGGCGCACCGAAGCAGATACCAGCCATCGCCGGCAGGCTGCGCCTGAAGCCGAAACTGGCGCCGGACGTGGTGAGCAGGACCGTGTTCGGCCCGGGAGAGAGCAGGGCGACGGTCGCGAACAGCACGACCGGCCAGACGAATTCAAGCGAGGGCACGTCCAGCATTGGCACCGGGGGGCGCTCCGGAAATGTGGGGTCGCATAATCATAGGTTGATTTTCCCGGAGCTGGAACATGAAACCGGCGGCGGCGCTGCGCCGCCGCCGGATTTCTGCCCGGTGCCCCGGATCTCTGACCGGTGTCGCTGGGCGCCCTGTCAGGCGCTGCCGGCTTCGGCGACGATGCCGATCTTGACCAGCTTCGACAGGATCGGCGCCAGACCGGCGCCTGCCGCGGTATCACGCCGGGCCGCCTCGATCAGCGAGGCCATACGGCCGCTGATCCGATACGAGATCGGCACCAGCACGCCCTGGTGGCCGGCCTTCTGAGTGAAGGCGACATGACTGTCGGCGATGTCCATGTCCATGATCTCGATATCCGACTGGCCACGCGCGGCGATCAGGAAAGCCGGAATGTTGAAGCGGCTGTGCATCAGCTCCACCCGGATCGCCAGATCGGCCGCACCACCACCGGCGGACAGGGCCGGCAGCGGGCTTTCGGCGATGCCGCCCACGGCCACGCGGCCCATGGTGACCTCATAGCGGAACAGATCGTGCAGGCGTTCAACGATCGCCGGATCGGCCATGCCGGCATCGGCCAGCAGGTGATTGACGACATATCGCTCCAACAGCTTCGACAGGTCGATCGCGCGCCAGCGGCCTTCCGGCCGGTTGCCGGCATAGATGCTGCCCAGAATCCGTTCGCGGCCCGCCCAGTCCACAAAGCTCTTGATCAGGCCGCTGAACCCGGTCAGACCCAGCTGGTCCTTCATGGTCAGCAGGCATTTGATCGTGGTGCCGTGGAAGTGATAGAGGTCGGCGACGGCGAAGCCGAAGGTTTCGACCCAGGCCATCTGATCCAGGTTCAGCCACTTGGTCTCGTAGACCATGTGGTTGGGCTCACGCATATAGCGGATTTCATGCTCTTCCGCCTGCCGCTCGAATTCCGACCCCGGCAGGATCGACAGCCGGAAGGCCTGGATGCGGTGCGGTGACAGCGAATAGCAGAAGTCCACGGTCTGCATGAACTGCTCGATGCCGTCGCCGGGCAGGCCATAGATGCAGTCGATGATCGCCGAGGATTTCAACTGGTCGGACAGGCGGTTCCAGGCCTTGCGGAAGCGGTCCTCGGCAAAGGGCCGGCGCATCAGCTTGGCGGCTTCCTGGCTGGCGCTCTGCAGGCCGAATTCGAAGGTCACCAGCGGGTTCAACTGGACCAGTTCGTCCATCACCCGCGCCAGATTGTCGTCGATGATCTCCAGCTTCAATTCCAGAAGCAGGCTGAAAGGCTGCACCCGGCCATCGCGGAGATGTTCGACCAGGATTTCCAGAATCCGCGCCGCCCGGTCCTTGCGCATGTTGAAGGTGCCGTCGCAGAACATGATATGCGATGGATGATGCGCCAGGATGTTGTGCAGCTCGGCCTCGACCCGCTCCATCTCGTATTCGCGCACACCCTTGCTTTCGCCCCAGATGCAGAACGAGCAGCGATACGGGCAGCCACGCGAGGCTTCATACAGGAAGGCGCCGCCCATCGGCAGGTCGATGGCGCCGAGATAGGGCGAGGGGATGTCGTTGATGTCCTCGATCAGCGTGGCGTCCGCCGTCTCGTGATAGAGCCGGTCGGCGGGCACGCGGCCGAAGCCGTCGAAGATGTGGAAGCGGTCGGCATCGCCGGCGACCTTCATATACGAGATGCCGCCCACCGCCGACAGCTTGGGCGTGCCATCGAGGAAGTTGAGCAGCATGTCGCGGAAGGTGACTTCGGCTTCGTTGCCGACGCAGATATCGGCACAGCGCTCGCGGTCGAACACGAACGGAATATACGAGCCGCGGATCTGCTGGCCGCCGAAGATGATGACGGTCTGGGGCCACAGTTCTTTCATCGCCTTGGCCGCGCGCAGAACGAATTTGATGTTCCAGATATAGCAGGAGAATCCGATCACGTCGAACTGATGCGTTTCCTGCCATTTCAGCAGGAAAAACAGCTGGGCCTCTTCATCCATCAGGGATTTGGGCGTGGCCGCGCAATGTTCGATGAAGGTCACCCGTTCAGCGATGGCGGGTGTGCGTCGGGCGTAGGTCACGAGATTCCACAGGGCGAGCGAGGTATCCGCTTCCCAGTTATAGGCGACGAGGCCCACATTCAGCCGCGCCTTCGCGCCGAAGCCGGCCGAAGCCGAACAACTGGCGCGGGTGGTCATCATGGTATCAGGCATGTCCATCCCCTCGAAATCCGCCGGGCCTGTCTGCGGGGGCCTTTGCGGATTCTGGCTCGTTCGGGGACCGGCGTCTCAGCGCCGGTCATCGGGATAGCCGGTCGTGGGCGGGAACGGAGCGACGCAGGTATACGCCGCATGCGTGGGCCGGGAAGGCTCCGTCACGGATGGCGCACGCCGGATTAGTGGCCCTTATGGCCGGTCGGCGGTCTCTCGTGCGGGGACTGATCGGGCCGTGGATGCGCAGCGGTGCAGCGGGGGCAGCGTCGCGCGGACCGCGCGGCCGGTCAGGCGAAAACCTTGCTTTCGATGATTTCGACGTCGTCGAGGTCGAAATCCTCCAACCCGTCGACATCACCGTCGCCGGCGTCGACCGTGTCGGCATCGCTGCCACCGGCCACGCTGCCCGTCGCCGTCTCGGCGGGGCTGGACGGCGTCGTGTCGATCTGGGGCGAGACCTCGTCGGCGACACGGTCGTCGGTGGCCTCGATGGTGGTGACGCGGTCGGTCATCTTCGTCTCCTCCTCAACGTTCCGGTGAAGTTGGCATAGGGCAGGTGGCCACGGTCGTGCTGGCCACTCTTTTTTGACATACAGGACTGTAAGTTTTGATCGCGTGAGGATGTTTAGTCAACCCATTGCGTATTCATTATGAAATATTTCTCCAAATAGTAGATGACTTCGCATACATGCATGAGTAGGCGGCGGCATTTTCATCCGTCTGGCGCGGCTCTGTCAGGGCGGGTGGGCAGTCACACATCGGCTCGGCACAAATCAGGGCCGGCACAAAGGTTCGCGTCCCGGCACGGATTTAACAAAGTCGACCCATTTCTGAAACCGACCTCCGGCATTGTGATGCCGCAGCATCAGGCGCGGGTGGTCGCGGCGTGATGCGCAACCCTGCGTCAGACGCAGTCCCGACAGGAAGAGGGCCGGCGGCGGATGCCCCCCGCGCCGGGCCGACAGCCGGAGATAATGGACCATGCAGCTTCAGATCCTGCACGCCTCGGACCTTGAAGGCGGTGTCGACGCCATTGGCCGTGCCGCCAATTTCGCGGCGCTGATCGATGCCTATGAAGACGACTACGGCTATTCGATCACGTTGTCGGCGGGTGACAATTACCTGTCGGGTCCGTTCTTCAATGCGGCGTCGGATCCGTCCTTCGCATCGACCGGCGTGTTCAACGATGTCTATAACGCTCTTTACGACCTGACCGGCGATGCGGCCTATGCAGCACTGGCCGTGGGTGGCGGACGTGTCGACATCTCGATCATGAACGTGATCGGTTTCGACGCCTCGGCGCTGGGCAATCATGAGTTCGATCTTGGCACCGGCACCATTGCCGGCCTGCTGCAACCGGGCTTCGGCGCGGCGGACGGCACCGCCGATGACAGCTGGGTCGGCGCACAGTTTCCCTATCTGTCGGCCAATCTCGACTTTTCGGGCGATAGCAGCCTGTCGGGCCTGTATACCGGCGAGATCCTGACCGCCGACGCCTTCGCGACCGGCCCGGCCCAGTCGGCCGGCTCGACCACCACGCCCAAGATCGCGCCGGCGACGCTGATCGACGTTACCGACCCCGAGACCGGCCTCACCGAGACCATCGGCGTTGTCGGTGCCACCACCCCGATCCTGGCCACGATCTCGTCGCCCGGCGGTGTCGAGGTGCTGGGCAGTGCCTCGAACGACATGCAGGCCCTGGCCGGCGTGCTGCAGCCGGTGATCGACGAGATCATCGCCGGCGGCGTCGACAAGGTGGTCCTGGTCAGCCATCTGCAGCAGATCGCGCTGGAACAGGAACTGGTCAAGCTGCTCCACGGCGTCGACGTGGTCATCGCCGGCGGCTCCGACACCATTCTTGCCAATGACGGCGATGTCCTCAATCCGGGTGACACCGCGGTTGCCGGTTATCCGATCGTCACCACCAATGCCGATGGCGACACCGCCGTGATCGTGTCGACCGATGGCGAGTATTCCTATCTGGGCCGGCTGGTCGTCGAGTTCGACGATCAGGGCCGCGTGATCGCCGACAGCGTCGCCGATCCGGATAACGGCCCGGTCGCGACCACGACCGACAATGTCGCGGCGGCCTGGGATGGCGATATCGACGCGGCCTTCGCCGAGGGCACCAAGGGCGATCTGGTCGATGATCTGGTCGATGCGGTGCAGACGGTGGTGGTCGAGAAGGATGGCAGCATCTTTGGCCAGACCACCGTGTATCTGGATGGCGATCGCGCCGATGTCCGGACCCAGGAAACCAATCTGGGCAATCTTTCCGCCGATGCCAATCTGGCGACCGCGCAGTCAGTCGACGAGACGGTGATGGTGTCGATCAAGAACGGCGGCGGCATCCGCGCCGGCATCGGCGAGGTCGTGGTCGACGATGCGACCGGTGTCGTTTCGGAACTGCCGCCGCAGGCCAATCCGGTCGCTGGCAAGGATGAGGGCGACGTCTCGCAGCTCGATATCGAGAATGCGCTGCGGTTCAACAACACGCTGGCGATGCAGACGGTCACGGCGGAACAGCTGAAAGCGGTGATGGAACACGCGGTCGCCGCCAGCGGCCCCGGCGCCACCCCCGGCCAGTTCGCGCAGATCGGCGGCATGACCGTCGCGTTCAACCCCGACCGCGCCGCCGGTGACCGGATCGAGACGCTCCAGATCGTCAATGCCGCGGGCGAGGTGGTCGACACCATCGTGGCCGGCGGCGCGGTGCAGGGCGATGCCGCCCGGCCGATCCGGGTCGTCACCCTGGGCTTCATGCAGGAAGGCGGCGACGGCTATCCCTTCGCCGAATTCGCCGCCGCCGATCCCGAATTCGCCGATGTCGTGGCGCTGGATGCCGACAATGTCGCGGCTGGCGATGCCGATTTCGCGGCACCGGGCAGCGAACAGGACGCCCTGGCCGAATATCTGCTCGACAACCATGATACCGACACGGGCGGCACCGCCTTCGATGCCGCCGAGACCGATGCCGATGCCGACACCCGCATTGTCGATCTCGCGGTGCAGACCGATATCGACAGCCGCCCTGTGGCCGCCGATCGCGCGATCACTGTCAGCGGCGACGACACCGCGAGCGGTTCGGTGGTCGCACAGTCGGTGTGGACCACCAGCAACACTGACACCACCGCAGGGGCCTCGGAAATCGTGGCCTATGACAAGGCCACCAACCGGGTGTTCGTGGTCGGCCCCGATGGTGTCGATATTCTGGATGCGCGCACCGGCGTGGTGCTGGGCGGCCTCGACACCTCGGATTTCGGCGGTGCCAACTCGGTTTCGGTCAAGAACGGCATGGTCGCGGTCGCGATCGGCGCCGAAGACAAGACCCAGCCCGGCACGGTGATGGTGTTCGACACCGATGGCGCCGAAATCGGCCGCTACACCGTCGGCAGCCTGCCCGACATGGTGACCTTCACCCCCGACGGCACCCGCATCCTGGTGGCCAATGAGGGTGAGCCCGAGGACTACACCCAGGGCGATCCGGAAGGCTCGATCAGCGTCATCGATCTGGCGACCGGCACGGTGCAGACCGCCGGTTTCACCCAGTTCAACGATCAGGCCGAGGCCCTGAAGGCCAGTGGCGTGCGGATCTTCGGCCCCGGATCGACGGTTGCTCAGGACATCGAGCCGGAATACATCGCGATCAGCGCCGACGGCCAGACCGCTTATGCGACGCTGCAGGAGAACAACGCGATCGCGATCATCGATCTGTCGGGCGAGACCCCGGTGGTGACCGAGATCGTGCCGCTCGGCTACAAGGACCATTCCCTGGCGGGCAATGAACTCGACACGTCGGATCGCGACGATGGCATCAATATCGCCAATCATCCGGTCTTCGGCATGTACATGCCCGACACCATCGCGTCCTATGCCGGCCAGGACGGCAAGACCTATCTGGTGATCGCCAATGAGGGCGATGCCCGCGAATGGGCCGATTATGCCGAGGAAGAGCGGGTCAAGGATCTGACCCTCGATCCGACCGCCTTCCCGGATGCCGAGACGCTTCAGGCCGATGACAATCTGGGCCGGCTGACGGTCACCACGGAACTCGGCGATACCGATGGCGACGGCGATTACGACGCGCTCTATGCCTATGGCGGCCGGTCGTTCTCGATCCTCGACGACCAGGGCCGGATGATCTTCGACAGCGGCGCCGTGATCGAGAAGACCATCGCCGCCCGCTACCCCGAACTTTGGGATGACGGCCGGTCCGACAACAAGGGGCCCGAGCCCGAGGGTGTCACTGTCGGCCATTACGGTGCCAGCACGCTCGCCTTCATCGGGCTGGAACGGTCGAGCGCCACCATGGTGTTCGACATCACCGATCCTGAGAACGTCACCTTCCTCGACATGATCGCGACCGAGGGCGATGTCAGCCCCGAGGGTCTGCTGTACATCGCGGCGGGCGATGCGGCGGATGGTATCGCCAAGCTGATCGTCGCCAATGAGGTCAGCGGCACAACCACGCTCTACAACATCACAGCACCGCTGGCGGTGTCGAGCGATGGTGACGAGCTGACCTTTGCCGCTGGCGAGGCACCGACCAAGGGCACGGTCGAGATCGATGATGCCGGCCGCTACACCTATCAGGCCGATGCGGCGGTTCTGGCCTCGCTTGATCCGGGTGAGATCGCCACCGACGCCTTCGAGGTGATCGCCACCGACGCGGCCGGCGGCACCGACAGCGCGACCGTCACGGTCGAGATCGTGGGTGCGGCCGAAGGCGGTGCCGGCGATGACAGCTTCAAGGCGGTCGAGGGCGGCGACGCCCATATGTCCGGCGCCGGCGGCGACGACATCATCGTCGGCGTGGGTGGCGACGACATGATCAGCACCGGCAGCGGTGCCGACATCGCCATCGGCGGCGCCGGTATCGACACGGTCAGCCTGGATCTCGACCCGGCCATGGTCACGATCACGCAGATGAACACCTTCGACATCAGCCTCTACAACCGGCTGCTGGCGGCGGGTGAGACAGCCTTCGACACCGATGCGCCGGCCTATGTGATCACCGACACCGAAACCGGCGCCCAGACCCGGGTGCAGGCGGATGTCATCGCCTTCGGCGACCGGGCCTATACGGTCGATGATGGCGTGCTGGTCCTGTCGGCCGGCAATGACGATGCCACCTTCGGCGCCCGTGACGACAGCGTCCGGGGTGGTGCCGGCGATGACGTCATCGATGGCGGTGCGGGTGATGACAAGATCGACGGCGGCAAGGGCAATGACACCCTGATGGGCGGCGCCGGTGACGACGACCTGTACGACGCGGCCGGCAATGACGCGCTGTCGGGCGGTTCGGGTGACGACACCATCGCGGCCGGCCATGCGGCGGGCGAAAACGTGGTGATGTTCGGCGGCTCCGGCGCCGACACCTTCGGCTTCATGGCGGCGGACGATGCCGGCATCGATGTCGCGGCGGTGATCGCCGACTTCTCGACGATCGAGGGCGATGTGCTCGACCTGTCGGGTCTGCGCGGCGCCGATGGCGCGGTGCTGGTGCTGGACGATGTGGTCGGCCGCGCCACTGCCACCGACGGCAATGCGGTCATCGATCTGGACGGCTTGTTGACCACCGGTGGTGAGGCGGTTGCCGGCTCGCTGACTCTGGCGGCGGTCGGGATCGACGATCTGGGGGTCGGCAGCTTCGTGTTCTCGAACGGCAGCTTCGACGACGACATGGCCGCGGCGGCGGCCGCCTGATCGGGACGGATGATGATGACCATGAGCCAGATCCCGACCTTCACGGATCTCGGCCTGGATGACGGCACCGGGGGGCTTCGGCTCCCCGGTGCCGCCACCCTGTCGGGGGCCGGCCTCTTTTCTGCAACCCGGGCGGCGCAGGTGGCCGACGCGGCCTCGACCGGCGCCCTGCGCCGCAGCCTGCGCAATCGCCTGCTGCGGTTCATGACCGATCGTGGCGCCGGCTTCGGCGGCGTGGCGGTGGCGGCGCTGGCGCTTGCCGCCTGCTCGTCCGACAACAACGATCCACTGCCGGCGCGGGTCACCGATGCGCGTCTGGTCAAGGATCAGGTCGCCGGCGCCGGTGCCTTCCTGGATGCCGATGGCGACCGGACACGCGATGAGGGCGAGGCCGGTGCCGTCTCCGATGCCGATGGCCGCGTGCGCATCGATGGCAAGGGCGGCCAGATCGTTGCCGAGGGCGGCATCGATGCCACCACCGGTGCCGTGATCGGCCGGCTGATGGCGCCGGACGGGTCCGAGATGGTGACCCCCCTGACCACGTTGCTGGTTGAAACCGCCGATGCCTCGGCCGTGCTGGCGGCACTTGGCCTGCCCGCCGGCACCGATCTCGGCACCTTCGACCCGCTGGCGGCTCTTGGCGGTGCCGAAGATGCCCTGGCGCGCGACGTTCTGGCCCAGGGCCATATGGTCTATGCCACCCTTGCGGCCCTGCAGGCGGTTCAGGACGGCGTGACCGACATGGAAGCGGCCGATCGGGCGCTGGACCTGCTGGGCGATCGGGTTGCCACCGGCGAGACCATCGATCTTGCCGACCTTGCCACGCTCGATGGCCTGCTGACCGCCGCGGCCGGCACCGATGCGGTTGCCGCCGATATCAGCCGGATGGCGGATGCGCTGGCCGCGATCAATGCCCGTCTCGACACCGAGATGGCCGCCGACCCGCTGTCATCGACCGCGCGGGCGACGGCGCTGCTCGCCGATCAGGTGCTGCCTGGGGAAATCGCCGCGCTGGCGGCGGGAACCGCAGATGACGGCGCGGCCGATCGTCTGGCGGCGCGATATGGCGCCGATCTGGATGCGCTGATCACCCGGCTGGCCGATGTGCTGCCCGATGTGGCGGCGGCGGATGCGAAGCTGGTCGCGGCGGCGGATGTTTTCAGCGTCGCGCGCGGCGACAGCCTGACATTGACACCCGATGACGCGACCTACCCTGTGGCCGACGATGTGGCGTTGGCCGATGGCGCCGGCACACTGACCCTGGTGTCGGTGTCGGTGCCGGCCGCGATGGCGGGCGAGATCGCGGTGACGCTGGACCCGGACACCGGCGCGCTGACGATCACGCCTGACCGGACGTTCTTCGGCACCACGGCCTTCACCTATGTGGTCGAGGATGCGCTGGGCAATCGGGCGGAAGGTCTGGTGCTGGTCGATGTGCCGGCCTGGCGTGCCGGTGCCGGCGACGACCTGCTGATCGGCACCGATGGCGCCGACCGGATCGATGGGCTGGACGGTGCCGACATCATCCTGCCCGGTGCCGGTGAGGACACCGTCTTCGGGGGCGCCGGCGACGACCTGATCGTCGGCACGGCCGGCCCCGATCATCTGTCGGGCGGGTCGGGCGCCGACCGGATCGTCGCCGGTCATGCGGCGGGCGAGGCGGTCGATCTGTTCGGTGGATCGGGTGCCGACCGGTTCATTCTGGCCCCGCGTGAGGCGGATGGTGCGCTCGACCTTGCGGTGACCATCGCCGATTTCTCGGGTGCCGAGGGGGATCGGGTCGATCTTGGCGATCTGCGGGGCGCCGATGGCGCTGTGCTGACCATCGCCGATGTGCTGGGTCGTGCCACCACGGTCGAGGGCAATGCCGTGATCGATCTGGACGGCCTGCTCGGCACTGGTGGCGGTGCCGTCTCGGGCAGCCTGACGTTGGCCGGTGTCGTGGCCGACGATCTGGGTGCCGACAGCTTCGTGCTGGATGGGCCGGCGGGCTGGCGCGATGACCTGGACGATGCCTTGGGCGTGGCGGCGGCGGCCTGAGCCGCATCCGCCGCACACCCCGTCACTTGATCGTCCCCACGGGCCTTGCCGCCTGTGGGGACGCCCACTGCAACCCGTGGCCCCGCCCACGGCCCGACCGACCGGAGTAACCGGCCCTGTTTTCGATCCATATCAACCGCAGCGTCGCCGCCAGACTGGCGGCGGCCGGTGTCGTGACCCTGCTGCTTTCCGCCCCGGCCGTCGCGTCGGATCGTGTTCTGCCTGTCGAAACGACGGAGGCCTTGCCGTTGACCGGCCCCATGCCGCCGCTCGCGATGCTGCCCGGCATGCCGGTTCTGCCGCCCCTGCCATTGCCCGACGGTTTCCGGGAGCCGCCGGTCGCGGTCGATGCGGCGCCGGTGGCATGGGCGCGGTTCCGCGACCGGCTGATCGCGGTTGCGGCCGATCACCCGCGCCGCGATGCGGCGCGGGCGGTGATCGGCGGCGCCGAAGGCCGGGTCACCGAGGCGCGGGCCGCGCAATATCCGGCGATCGATCTGGGCTTCGATGCCTCCCGCCGGCTGGCCGATAACGGCATCGATGCCCTGGACAGCCGCATCCGCAGTTCCGATGACCGCAGCGACGCGGTGCTGACCGCGCGCCAGCTTATCTATGATGGTGGCGCCACCTTCGACCGTATCGACGGGGCGCGTGCCCGGCTGTCGGCCAGCCGCGCCGAGGATGTCGACGAGGCGGCACTGCTGATCCGTGATGCGGTGCTTGTGTATCTGGATGTCGTGGAGGCACGCACCCGGTTCGCGCTGGCCGGGGCCGAAACCGCGGCCTATCTCACTCTGGAAGAGCGCATCGCCGAACGCCGCAGCCTCGGTGGCGGCACCGAAGGCGACGAGGTGCGGATTGCGGCGCGGCTGGCCGATGCCCGCGCCAGCCGCGCCGCCGCCACCCGGTTGCTGGATCAGGCCCGGCAGGCCTATGTCGAGTTGTATGGCACGACACCGGGCGACGACCTGTCGCTGCCGCCGCGCCCGGACGCACCGGCGGCGACCGATGATGCGCTGGCCTTGATCGAGACCGCCAGCCCGGCGCTTGCCGCCCGTCGCGACCGTGAACGTGCCGCCCGCTTCGATGCCGATGCCGCGGCGGCCACCGACTGGCCCGAATTGAGCCTGCAAGTACAGGGGCGACGCTATGACGTGCTGGATGCCGGCCGTGAAAGCGATCTGGTCGGACGGGTGGTGGTCAGCATGCCGCTTTATGACGGTGGCGCGCGTGGCGGCCGTCAGGCCCAGGCCAGGGCCGCGATGCGGGCGGCGGAAGCCGAGACTGCCCGGTTGCGGCGGATCCTGATCCGCGATGTCACGGCGGCGATTGCCGCCCGTGCCGCCCGCGATGCCGAGCTGGGCGCGCTGATCGGCGCGCTGGGCGCCAATGAACGGGCTCGCGACATCTTTCGCGGCGAGTTCGAGGCCGGGGTCCGCGACCTGCTGGATCTGATCGAGGTGGAGCGTGACTACCACCTGGCCGCGAGCCGGCTGGTTTCGGGCCGGGCGGAGGCGGAACGTGCCCATTGGCGGTTGCTGGAAGCCAGCGGTGCCCTGCGCCTGCATGTCCTGGACGGTGACGGCTCCATCAATGCCATGGGTGCCGGCAAGGTGGGAGAATCCGAATGACCGGTCATGACATCGACGGGTCGCCGATGGACCGTCTGCACCCGTCGAAGCGCCCCGGCCACTGGTTCTGGGGCAGCGTGCGCCGCGAATGGCGGGCCTTCGGGCAGATCGCCCTGGCGGCGGCGGTCATCAACCTGTTCGCGCTGGGATCGTCGCTGTTCATCATGACGATCTATGACCGGGTCATTCCCAATGACGCGATTGAATCGCTGGTTGCCCTGACCCTGGGCATGGTGCTGGTGCTGGTGTTCGATTTTCTGCTGAAGATGCTGCGCGGCCATGTGATCGACGTGGCCGGGCAGGCGGCGGACGAACGTATCGGCCGCCGGGTCTTCGGCCATGTGCTGCGGATTCCGCTGGAGCATCGGGCCGGGTCGTCGGGCGCATTCGCGGCCACGGTGCGCGAATTCGAATCGCTCAGGGATTTCCTCACCTCGGCCAGCCTGGCGGCCTTTGTCGACCTGCCCTTTGTGGCGCTGTTTCTGGGCGTGATCCTGATCGTCGGCGGGCCGCTGGTCTGGGTGCCGGCACTGGCGGTGCCATTGGTGGTGGCGGCCGGCCTGCTGGTGCAGCCGATGCTGGCACGTGCGGCGCGCGAGGGCCACAAGGCGGCCCAGACCAAGCATGGCGTGCTGGTGGAAACCGTGGGCGCGCTGGAGGGTGTGAAGGGCGCCCGTGCCGAACGGGTGATGGCCCGGCGCTGGCGCGACTCGGTGGAGCTTCAGGCGGCGATCCAGTCGAAAAGCCGGTTCTGGAGCCAGCTTGCGATCAATCTGGCGAGCTTCGTGCAGCAGGGGGCGCAGGTTGCGATCGTGTTCCTCGGCGTGTTCCTGGTGCGTGAGGGGACGGTGTCGATCGGCGCGCTGATCGCCAGTGTCATCCTGTGCGGCCGGGCACTGGCACCGCTGGCGCAGGTCGCGACCCTGCTGACCCGGCTGAACCATGCCGCCCAGTCTTATCGGGCGATCGATCGGCTGATGGCGCTGACCGCGACCGTGGAGCCGGGCCGGACCTATCTCACCCGGCCGCGGATCGACGGCCGGATCACCTTCCGGGGCGTGTCGTTCACCTATCCGCGCGGTCGCCAGCCGGCCTTGACCCAGGCCGGTTTCATCGTCCAGCCGGGCGAGAAGGTGGCGGTGCTCGGCCGCATCGGTTCGGGCAAGAGCACGATCGTGCGGCTCGCGGCCGGCTTGTATGGCCCGAGCGAAGGAACGGTGCTGCTCGACGATGTCGATCTGCGCCAGTTGCATCCCGATGAACTCAGCCGCCATGTGACGGCGGTGCTTCAGGATGCGCCGCTGTTCAGCGGCACGGTGCGCGATAACATCCTGATGGGCGCCGACGAGCCGTCGGATGAACGGATGCTGGCCGCGGCCGGGGTCGCTGGCGTGCATGACTTCATCGGCGGCATGACCGACGGTTATGACGTGATGCTGGGCGAGCGGGGCGAGGGGCTGTCGGGCGGCCAGCGTCAGGCCATCGCCCTGGCCCGGGCGCTGGTGTCGCCGGCACGGGTGCTGGTGATGGACGAGCCGACGGCGTCGATGGACGTCCGGTCGGAAACCTTGTTCGTCAAACGCCTGAAGCCGCATCTGGGCGACCGGACGCTGATCCTGGTCACCCATCGCATGTCGATGCTGGAACTGGTCGACCGGGTGATCGTGCTCGATCACGGCCGGGTGGTGGCGGATGGGCCAAAGGCCGAGGTGCTGTCGGCGCTTCAGGGGCCGGTGGCAGATGCGCCGGCCAACCGGCCTGATGCGGCACCGACACCGGCGAAGATGCCAAAGAGGGAGGCGACCCGTGGCCATCTCGACTGATCCCACCGCCGATCTGTTTCCGGGTGAGGCGCCAGAGCGCCGGTCGATGGTGCCGGGCGTCATCATCCTGACGGTCTGTCTGGCGGTGATTGCCCTGATCGTCTGGGCGGCGATCGCCGAACTGGATCAGGTGACCCGTGGTGATGGCCGGGTGGTGCCATCCAAACGCGTGCAGGTGGCCCAGAACCTGGAAGGCGGCATCGTCTCGGAGATCCTGGTCAAGGCCGGCGATCATGTGGAGCCGGGCGATCTGCTGATCCGGCTGGACGCCACCCAGTTCGGGGCCGAATACGACCAGCGCCGGACCGATTTTCTGGCCGGTCGCGCCCGGCTGGCGCGGCTGGCGGCCGAGGCGCGGTTCGAGGCGCCGGTCTTCGCCGCCGATCTTCTGCCCGAGGTGGTGGAGGTTGAGCGCAGTATCCATGGGGCCCGGGCGGCGGAACTGACCTCGACGCTGGCCATGCTCGATGCCCAGACCCGCCAGCGGCGCGAGGCGCTGAACGAGGCGCGGGCGGCCCTCGACAATGCCGGGCGGCGGCAGGCGCTGGCTGCCGAGGAGCTGGGCGTGCTGGAGCCGCTGGTCGCGCGCGGACTGGCGCCGCGGCTCGACCGGATCCGGGCGCAGCAGCGGTTGGCTGAGGCCGAGGGCGCGATCGAGGGCGGACGGCTGGCGGTCGCCCGCGCCGAAGCCGCGATCGACGAGGTCGAGCAGCAGCGCAAGACCGCACAGGAGCGGTTCCGGACCCGCGCGATCGAGGAACTAGCGACGGCCAAGCTCGATCACGACCGGATGGTCGATCAATTGCCGGCCCTGGTCGACAAGGTTCGGCGGACCGAGGTGCGATCGCCGGTGAAGGGCATCATCAACCGGGTGCTGGTCACCACCGAAGGCGGTGTCGCGACCCCGGGCCAGCCCTTGGCGGAAATCGTGCCGGTCGAGGATGCGCTGCTGATCGAGGCCGAGGTGAAGCCGGCGGATATCGCCTTCCTGCATCCCGGCCAGATGGCACGGGTGAAGCTGACGGCTTATGACTATTCGGTCTATGGCATGCTCGACGCGACGGTCGAGACCATCGGCGCCGATGCGATTTCCAAGGAAGACGGATCGAGCAGCTATGCCGTGCGGGTGCGCACCACCGATGGCACGCTGACCGCCCCCGATGGCCGGCCGCTCGACATCCTGCCGGGGATGGTGGCACAGGTGGATATTCTGACCGGACGGCGCACCGTGCTGGATTATCTTCTGAAACCTGTCGTCAAGTTGCGCGAAATGGCACTCACCGAACGCTGAGCGTCAATCGGCAGCATCCACACGATTTTTTCATGGTTAATGGCGTTTCCTGTCTGCAGTGGCTGTTCAAGGGCAGTCACCCGTGACACGGGAGACGAGATGGCGATGGGCGTGTACGACACCCCCGACCCCCGGGCCCCGGCGGCCGAGGGGCGCCGGGTGGAGGTCTGGTTCACCGGCATGATCGTGCTGGCCGCGCTGATGCTGGTTCTGCATGCATGGGCCGGCTATGGCGTGCTCTCATCGAGCCGTGCCATGGTCAGCGGCGACATATTGCTGCGGGAGACGGACAATCTTCTGCATATCCTGCAGGAATCTGAAACGGCTGAAACCCGATATACGCTGACGGGCGATGCTGCGGATCTGGAGAGGTATCGCTTGATCCGCGGCAGCGCCCCGATGGCTTTCGGGCAGCTGGATCGCCTGGCACGGCAGGAGATGCCCCATGCCGAGACCACCTGTCAGGTGATGATCGCGTCAGTTTCCGCGGCGCTGGTTGCCATGGATGCCGTTGTGGCGATGCGGACCAGCCACGGGTTGGTGGCGGCCCGTGATCTGTTGGTGAGTGCCGAAAAGCAGCGATTGATCGAACTGGCACGGTTCGAGATGTCACGGGCGCAGGCCGAGATCATGGCGCGGATCAATGCGCGTATCGTGTCTGCAAGCACGAATTTCGACATCGCGGCCATGGCGTCCCTTCTGGCATTTGGCATCGGTCTGCCCACAGGCATTGCGATGTTGCGACGGATCAGGCGGGCGGGCGCGGCGGAACGAAGCCTGCGCCTGCAGGTGGAGGCGGCCAATCTGCAATTGGAGGCGCGTGTCGCGATGCGCACGGCCGAATTGTTGAGGGCCAACCGTGCTTTGGCCGATGCCAATGCGGTCAAGGACCGCTTCCTGGCCAATATGAGCCATGAACTGCGCACGCCATTGAATGCGGTGATCGGCTTTTCGGAAATGATTTCGACCGAGATGCTGGGGCCTGTGGGCCAGCCCCGCTATGTCGATTATGCCCGCGACATTCTGGCCAGCGGCCGCCATCTGCTGGCTTTGATCGAAGACATTCTCGATCTGTCGCGGATCCAGGCCGGGCGGATCGATATCGTGCGGGCCGATGTCGGGCCTCGGCGGTTGGCGCTGGAAGCCCTGTCGATGGTGGTTCCGATGGCACGCGCCGCCGGTGTCACCGCATCGCTGGTGATGCGTGATGCACCCGATCAGGCGCATCTGGATGCGCGCCGCGTGAAGCAGATCCTGATCAACCTTCTGTCCAATGCCATTCGCTACAGCGATCGCAATGGCACTGTTCGCCTGATTCTGGACCGTACCGAAAGCGATGGGCGCAGCCTGCGCATCGAGATCGTGGATGACGGCAGTGGCATGACCGATGTGGAGCTGGTGCGTGCCATGCAGCCCTTCGAACAGGTGTCGCGCGATCGGGAACGCCGCTCCGGCGGCACCGGGCTGGGATTGCCGTTGACCAAACTTCTGGTCACGGCGCATGGCGGCAGTTTCGACATCACCAGCGCGCCCGGGGTGGGCACGCGCGTGGTGGTCGAGCTGTAGGGCCACGATCGTTTTTTCGGGCGGGAGATGGCAAGATGGCTGTCGCGTCATGCGACAGCCATCTTGCCATCCGCGACACTGACCACTGTCGCGCATCGCGACACCAGCAACGCGGCGTGGTTGAGCCAGCCGCCGATCACGCCCGGATTTCCGGCTGAAATCCTCATCATTCCATCTGCGTCTTCCCGGCATTCCGTTCTGGCATGCCCCTTGCTGTTCAGGCAATGCAGCACGTATCGCGCTGTAAATGCTTAAGGGAGGATAATCATGGACATGATCCAGCCAAAGACGATGGGCCTCGACGTCGACTATCCCTATAAGACGCAGTACGAGAATTATATCGGTGGCCAATGGGTCGCGCCGGTTTCAGGGGAATACTTCGACAACATCTCGCCGATCACCGGCAAGCCGTTCTGCCGGGTGCCGCGTTCGGGTGCTGCTGATATCGAGCTGGCGCTGGATGCCGCCCATGCCGTGCGGCGCCGCTGGGGCAAGACCTCGGTGACCGAGCGGGCCAATCTGCTGTGGAAGATGGCTGACCGGATGGAGCAGAACCTGCTGCTGCTGGCGGTGGCCGACTCCATCGACAACGGCAAGCCGGTGCGTGAAACCATGGCCGCCGATCTGCCGCTCGCCATCGACCATCTGCGCTATTTCGCCGGCTGCATCCGGGCGCAGGAAGGCGGCATCTCGGAAATCGACGACGACACCGTCGCCTATCATTTTCATGAACCGATGGGTGTGGTCGGGCAGATCATCCCGTGGAATTTTCCGCTGCTGATGGCGGCCTGGAAGCTGGCGCCGGCGCTGGCGGCGGGCAATTGCGTGGTGCTGAAGCCAGCGGAGCAGACCCCGGCGTCGATCCTGCTGCTGATGGAACTGGTCGGCGACCTGTTTCCGGCAGGCGTGATCAATATCGTCAACGGCTATGGCCGCGAGGCCGGCGAGGCGCTGGCATCCAGCAAGCGCATCGCCAAGCTCGCCTTCACCGGCTCGACGCCCACCGGCAAACATGTCGCCCGCACCGCCGCCGACAACCTGATTCCGGTGACTGTGGAACTGGGCGGCAAGAGCCCGAACATCTTCTTCGCCGACGTGATGGATCGTGACGACGCCTTTTTCGACAAGGCGTTGGAAGGTCTCGCGATGTTCGCGCTCAACCAGGGTGAGGTCTGCACCTGTCCGTCGCGGGTGCTGATCCAGGAATCGATCTATGACCGCTTCATCGAGCGGGCGATCAAGCGGGTCGAGGCCATCACCACCGGCAATCCGCTGGATGCGCGCACCATGGTCGGTGCCCAGGTGTCGCAGGCGCAGATGGAAAAGATCCTGTCCTATATCGACATCGGCCGCAACGAAGGTGCCGAATGTCTGGTCGGCGGCGAGCGGAGCATGCTGGGCGATGACCTGACCAACGGCTTCTACGTCAAGCCGACCATGTTGCTGGGCAACAACAAAATGCGGATCTTCCAGGAGGAGATCTTCGGGCCGGTCGCCTCGGTGATGACCTTCAAGGACGAGGACGACGCGCTGGAGCTTGCCAACGACACCTTCTATGGCCTCGGCGCCGGGGTGTGGAGCCGCGACGGCACCCGCGCCTATCGCATGGGGCGCGAGATCGAGGCCGGTCGCGTGTGGACCAATTGCTACAACCTGTATCCGGCCCATGCCGCGTTTGGCGGGTACAAGCAGTCGGGCATCGGCCGCGAGAATCACAAGATGGCCCTGTCGCATTACCAGCAGACCAAATGCCTGCTGGTCAGCTACAGCGCCAATGCTCTCGGCTTCTTCTGACCGGCGGTATATCTCATGGCAAGGCAGCCTTACCATGAGGGTGAGCGCGCGGCGCATCGCCGCTTCGGCGTGACCGATGCGGCCGATGCGATCGCGGATATGATCACCGACCGGCTGAGCCTGGGGGTCCGGCGCTTCATCGAAGCCCGGCCCCTGGTGTTCATCGCCACCACCGATGCGGCCGGCCGGCCGGTCTGCGCCGTGATGGCACGGACCGGCGGGGCCGATAGCGACCCGCCGCCGCTGGTGCGGGCGCCGGATGCCAGGCGGTTGATCTTTGCGATTGATGAACCGGGAAACACAACCGGAGGGCTGGACGTTCTAGCTCATCGGTTGCAGGATAGTCGGGCTGCCAATGACATCGGTATCGGGCTGCTCTTTGTCGATTTTGCCCGACGGGCGCGATATCGCGTCAATGGCAGTGGCCGTCTGGCATCGGATATCGATGTCGTGGGATGGCCGGCGGCGGCAATGGTGGTCGAGTTCACCGTTGTGCAGGCCTATGCCAACTGCCCGGCCCGGATTGTGGCGCCCCGGCTTGCGCTTGACTAACCGGCTTGCGCTTGAGCAACCGGCCCTGGCCGGACCAGCGCGTTCTCGTCCAACCAACGGGCTCTGGCCACCATCCGCTTCCGCACCCCTTGTAACCGGCACCTGTCCGCGTCCCGCGACCGGCCGGATTCTCACCATGCATGCCCTTGATCACAACTTGCGGTTATCGAAGGACGACGTCATGACATCCCTCGCGTCAGCCGACCTGAACAATCCCCGCCAGCAGGCCATTACGGCCATGAAGGCCAGTCTGACCGCCGACCAATGGGCGGAGAATGCACGCTTCGTCGCCGCGCTGCGGCAGGAGATTTCCGCCCATCCGGTATCGCGGCATCCGGCGATCGACATCCTGAACCGGGGTGTGCTGGATCATGCGGCCATGCGCCGGATCCATCTGGAATACCGCCACGCCATCGTCCAGATTTTCACCGATGCCCTGCTGGCGGCCCAGATGCAGAGCCGGCAGCTTGAACCGCGCCTGGCGCCGGCGTCTAAAATGGCCGGCCGCTTTCTGCTGACCTTGAACATCCTGGACGAGTTCGGCTTCCGGCCCGGCAAGGATGCGGAGGGCCATTATCGCGGCAATCCCACCTGCGCCCATTATCCGCTGTTCGAAGCGGTGCTCGACGATTACGGCGTGACGGTCGAGGACAGGGCCACCTTCCGCCCGACAGGGATTGCCACCGAGGTGCGGGATTTCCTGGAAGCGAGCTATGGCAGCTATACCGATGTCGCGGCCCTGCTGGCGGTGGCCGAAGAGGAAGTGATTCTGTTCAGCCCCCCCTTGCGGCGCGCGACCGGCGCATTGGGGCTGCCGGTCGATGACGGCTATTACTATGTCCACGGCGTCAGCGAGGACGTGACCGCCGAAGCGGCCGATGACGATCACGAGGATGATCTGTGGTTCATCCTGACCCAGTCGCTGACCTCCGACCAGTACGACCATGTCCGCGCGATCAGCCTGGCTTATTGCGATCTGTGGGTACGGTTCTGGGATGAACAACTGGTGCTGGCCGGCATGGCGCTGGCGGAAACCGAAGCCGGCCTCGGCTGATCCACACAGGCTTGCAGCCAGAGCTGGGCAGGGGCGGTGGCAGACCGGATGCCACCGCCCTCTATCTATGGGGGCGGGTGCACAAGCGGAGAGACGGAATGAGAGGAGACGGGATGGGTATCGATGGCGCGCACGGTGCTGCGCTGGCGCAGTTGCCCTGCTTCATTCTGGCGACGGCCGACGATCGCGGGCAGTGCGATTGTTCCTATCGCGGTTGTGCGCCGCGCGACGATGGCGGCTCCGATCCGCTGGTGGCGGTGCCGGGCCCGACGGAACTGGTGTTTCCCGACTATAGCGGCAACGCGATGTTCAATTCCCTGGGCAATCTGATGGTTAATGACGGCATCAGTCTGTTGTTTCCGGGGCCGGAGGATGGTTTTTGGACCAGAATCGACGGACGGGCGCGGATCGTTGACGACCCGCGCCCGTGGGCCTCGCTATGGCCGTCGGCACAGCGTTGTGTTGTGGTATCGGTGACGGCGGTCCATCGGCCCCCGGGGTGACCAGGATTGGCCGTCATCTGGATGACGATGGATCAGCCTGCATCCACGACCCGCCGGCCGCCACGGCCCAGCCGGTTCCAGGCATTGGCCAAAGCCACATGCAGAGTGATGGCGGCCTGGGCATCGGGCGACCAATGCCGGGCAAGCCGCGCGCGCGGTTCATCGAGCGCGGCTTCGTCGCGGGGCAGGGTCAGCGCCTCGGCCCAGTTCAGGGCCGCCACCATCGCGGCATCGTCGAGCAGGGCCACGGCCGACGGATCGCCCATGGCGACAATCAATGCCGGTGGCGTGCCGGCGGCGGCGGCTTCGGCGGCGTGGAGCCGCTTGCAATAGCCGCAATCATTCAGCCGCGAGACATGCAGATCGATCAGATGGGCAAGGGGGGCGGGCAGGGCAGCGGTGTCGTGCAGGGCAGTGCCGGCACCGATCAGCCGGCCCACCGCGCGGCTGGTGGCGCTGCTGCCATGGATGTCGATCAGCACCCGGGCTGCGGGAGGCTGTGGCAGGTCGGTCATGATAACAGGCTCCGTTATTCGTCTGTGGGGTCTCTCACCCAAGGACGAACCAAGGCGCGCGTCTGTGACATCATGACCAAGGTCTGGTTGCCGTTACCCGAATTGCAGCGGCCGGCACAATCGCCCCGGCAGAATCTGCCGGCCGGCAGATCTTTCCTAGCCACGCCAGATGCCACAGGCCGGACAAAGATGCCGGCCGGTGCGTGGGATCCGCGGTGTCAGACCCGTCAGGCGGTGGCGGTGATCCGGGTCTGACCGGTGGCAGTGCCCTGGCCATAGCCCTGCTGACCGGCCGTCCGGCCGGCGGCGCCGGCCTCCGCGACCATCTGCGCATCCAGTGCGTGCCAGGCTTCGGCCAGTGGCCGCAGCAACCCGATCACGTCATCGGCGGCCTTGGCATCATTGCGCAGGTCGATCTGAATCATGCGGGTCAGCATGAAACGGTACAAACGGTCGAGATTCGCGGCAATTTCAGCGCCGCGATTCATGTCCAGGGTTGCACGCAGGTGATTGATGATCTCGCCGGCGCGATCATTCGCGGTATGGCGGGCGCGCACATCGCCGCGCTCAATGGCGGCTTTCGCCTCAAGCAGCCAGGTGATGGCACGGTCATAGAGCATGGCCACCCGCTGGGCGGGGCTCGCCGTCATCACCGACTGGATGCGATAGGTCTGTGCGGAGGCGCCGTAGGGGTTGTTCATCGGCTGTTTCCTCGTCTGGCAGCGGCCGCGGATCACTTGTCGGAGTTGCTGCTCTGGGCATCGATCTGGGCCTTCAACGCTTCCATGATGGACTCCATCCGGGAGAGCGCTTCTTCCATACGCAAGAACTTTGCCGTTATTCGGTCCTTGTACAGGTCCAGGCGCAATTCCATGCGATCGATCTGCAATTCTGCCGCAGAATTCCGGCTCTCGAACACGCCGAGCTGCGCCTCGATGGTGCCGGTTTTGGCGGTCAGTGCCTTGTCCGCCGCGAAATACATCTGCGACGCGATGCCCGAAGTGATATTGAGCTGGCTGGTGGTGGTGCCGTCGTCACCGGGGCGGTAATACAGTTTCAATCCGGCGGCGCTGCCGCTGGTGACGGTCAGCGTGGTGCCGTTGACCTCGACATCCTGGCCATCCAGTTTCGCCGAGGTGATCACCCCGCCGGCGACCGTGACTTCCAGGTTGTAGCCGCCGTTCTTATAGCTGGTGTTGGCGCCGAAGTTCACCAGCGTCACATCCGGATTGTCGCTGGAAAAGCGGAAGCTGAACAGATTCCGGACGTCATCGGGCTTGTTGAGCAGAACCTCGTCGAATTTCGACTCGTCGATGACCAGGGTTTCGCGATCCAGCGGATCGGTCAGGGTGGCTGTCGGTGCGATGGTGATGCCGATGGCCGACAGGGCCGAGAAGTCGATGCCAAGTCCCGCGACATCACCGTTGACGGTGTCGCGCAGCATCGTGTTCATGTCCTTCAGCGCACTGTTGCCGAACAGTGGCCCGGCATCTTCAGATTTGCTGCCGTCTGCGCCGGTGAGGTTCTGTTCGTTATAGAACCGACGCATCGCGTTATAGGCGTCAAGGAAGTCGTAGACCTGATCCTTGACCGCATTCAGGTTGCGTTCCACCTGAAGATTGATCTTGGTGCCTTCCTCGGCCTGAAACAGGTTGAGCGTCATGCCGGTGAACAGGTCGGAGATCGTGTTGCTCGACCGTTCCACCACCAGATCATTGTCGACACCGAGAGACGCCATCAGCCCGTCATTGTCGATCACGCCCAGCTTGCCGCCATTGGTGTCGGTCAACACCAGGCGCTTGCCCCCGCCATCATCCATGATCGTCGCCTCGACACCGATTGCGCCGGCATCGGCATTGATGCGGGCGGCAATGTCGTTGAGGCTGTCGGTGGTGCTGTTGAAATTGATCGCGACCGTGCCGAGCCCGGTCGACAGGGTGAAACTGCCGGTGTCAGGCGCCGTCGATACCAGCGACTTCACGGATGCCGAGGCATTGGCGAAACGCAGGCTTTCATAGCGTGACGGATCTTTCAGCCCGTCGACCGCAAGTCGCGCGGTCTGCGGTTCCTGCAGCACGTTTGAAAAGGTGCTGCCGCCATCGCTGGAAATGCCAAGGCCGGACAGAACGCCGCCGGTCTCGTTGTCGAGCTCGATTGCCTTGCCGGTCGCGTCATTGGTCAGCACCAGATAATTCTGGCCGGTGGTGACCGACACGATGCTGGCGGTGACGCCGGTCTTGGCAGTACCGGTGTTGGCGTTGTTGATCTTGTCGCGCAGTGACTGAAGCGTGTCGGTGCCGGCAACCGTGATCGTGGTGGCTGCACCATCGCCGTTCACGATGTCGAAGCTGCCGGAAATCGAACCGGCGGCACCGCCAAAGGCTGTGCCCAGATCAGCGGTTGCCGAGTTGGCGACGCCGGTGCCAACCTTGGCCTGGGTGGCAACCCGGAGAATCTCGACCGAACGTGCACCGACCTCAGCATTGTTGGTGGCGGTGATGCCGACCAGATTGGTGGCCGTCGACGCCGTCTTGCCGTCGACGCGCGAGGTCTGGAGATAGACGTTCTTGGCGTCGAAGGCGTCGCCGCTCTTGTCGAAGGTCACCTTGCCGCGCAGACCGTCGACCGCCGTGCGGAAATCCCGCATCAGCGTCTGATATTCTTTCAGGGCCGCGATCTGGGTGCCGGTGGTCTCGATCTTGGTTTCAAGCCGGTCGATCGGTACGCGCTTGGCCGCGACCAGCGCCTCGACCGCCTTCTGGGTATCGATGCCGCTGCCCGACAGACCGGTGACCGTCAGCCGGCCGTTCGAATCCGTGGTCAGCGCGAAATTGCTGCTCAACGAACTGACCATGGTGGCTGATCCTTATCGGTTATCTGTCGTATCGGCCGCGCTGGTGGCGAACGTGCCTGCAAGATGGGTCATCAGGGGGCCAGAAGGCCCACGCCTGATGCACATTCACAAACCGGGCCAGATGGCCACTGACAGTTTACAAGGTTCGGTCCACCAGGGCACCGACCATTTCACGCAAGGCGGCAATCATCTTGAGAGTCTTTTCCGGCGGCAACTGCTCCACCGTCTCCCCCGTGGTCCGATCGATCAACCGACCGACCAGATCGCCGGTGTTGGTGTCGATATCGATGGCCAGCTTGACCTGTGTCCCCATCGTCTCGGGCCCGAACCCTTCCCGGGCAAGAGCCTCGGCCAATGCATCGGCGACCCGTGCATCACGCTGGGCCAGATCCGCCAGAGACGGATCGTTGCGGTCGATCGTATTGGTCCGGGTGGGGTAAGATGCCGATCCGCGCCCGGAAGCAGCGCCATCGCCAAATGTGCTGCGCACGGCCGGAGATGTCCGGTCTGCCACCGAACTGGCGAGGGACGCGCCGCGCGTCGATGCGATGTCCATTGCCCCCTCCATCATCGGCGCTGCCCAAGACGGGCCCCACGTATCCTCCGGGGCGATCGTCGTCTGCCGATAGCCGGTCGGATTTACGATCAGGTAAGCATAATGCGGCTTGGACAGGATCCGGTGCGGGTTTTGAAGCCTCGTATCCAGATCAGAAGCCGCAAAAGCGGACGGCAGTGCCCATACTGGCCCCGCCGCCCGTCAGGTGCGATCATATCGATCGTGCCAAAAGGTCAGGCGTCGCCGGCGCCGATCCATGGAAACCATGGTTCGACGCCGGCTGGGCTTGGGTCAGGACAGCAGCTTCAGCAGGTTCTGCGGCATCTGGTTCGCCTGCGCCAGCATGGACACGCCAGCCTGCATCAGGATCTGCTTGGAGGTGAACGAGGTCATCTCGGCAGCGATGTCGAGGTCCAGCAGTTCGGAGCGGGCGGCTTCGCTGTTCTCGATGCTGGAGGCCAGGTTGGCCGACGCGAATTCGAGCCGGTTCTGGTTGGCACCGATCGCAGCGCGGCGATCGTTGACCTCGTCGATGGCGGTTGCGACCGCGTCGATCGCGGTTTCGGCATTGGCGCGGGTATCGAGCGTCGCTGCACCCAGGCCGGCCGACAGAGCCGAGACCGAGGCCGCATCAAGGGTGAAGGCCAGATCGTCTTCGGCGGCCGTGGTGCCCGTGCCGACCTTGAAGGTCAGGGTCGTCGAGGTGCTGTTGGCAACCGTCGCGTCGAAGGTGTTGTTCGCCGCAATCGCCGTCGCCGGGTCGAAGTCGCTGGTCAGGGTCAGGGTCAGGCCGAATTCGTCGAACCGGACGTCCTGCGTGCTGCCGGCGGTCGGCGCCGCGGTCACCTGTTCAGAGGTCTGGGCAACACCGGTGGTGGTGTTGGTGACCGTGAACCGGCTGGTTGCGGTGTCATAGGCGATCGAGAACTGATCGGCGTTCGAGACGTTCGCCGCGTTGTTGTCGAACTTGATCGCGCCGAAGCCATCAGCCGCTTCAATGTCGGTACCGATGGTGCCGGCCGTGATGGTCTGCGAACCGTTGATCAGCTTCTGGCCGTTGAACTCGGTATCACCGGCGATGCGGTCGATTTCAGACCGGAGCTGGGTGAATTCGTCGTTCAGATAGACGCGCTCGGCATCCGACACCTGATCCGAGGCTGACTGGGTGGCCAGGGTCTTCATCCGGGTGAGGATGTCACTGACGCTCGACAGGGCGCCGTCGGCGATCTGGAGCATCGAACCGGCCTGACCGGCGTTGACGCTGGCCTGACGCAGAGCGGCCGTCTCGGATTCCAGCCGCTTGCCAATGGCAAGCGAGGCGGCATCGTCACGGCCGGACAGCACGCGGGTACCGGCAGAGAGCTTGGCGAGCGAACGGCTCGCGTCAGAATCGCTCTCCTTCAAATGACGATAGGCGACATTTGCGGAATAGTTGGAGGCAATGGTCATAGCCATGGTACGGTCTCCTACTTGGAAACAAAGGCGCGGACAATACGGTCCGCTGATGCCGACATCCTGTCGGCGGAACGTCCTTCCTGGTCGTTCCTGAAGATCAGTATGCAACGGCGATGCCAGTTACGCAAGAGCGCATTGCGCCTGCCGTTCCAGAGTCTTACCGCCTGCCTGTGTGGCGCCGCTCGGCAATTTCTGCCGGGTGGGAGGCGGGTGTCCCGGCAGTTTTTGCCCTATGCGCGATACTGATCGGCGATTTCTGCCGGGCACCCGATTGTCGCCGCCTGGCGGCGACACGATCATGGGCCGATGCGGTTCTGAAGATGCCGCTTTGAAACGGCTTCGGGGCGGCCGGTCCTGCAGGTGAGGACGGGCCGCCCCGATGGGGCCGTGCCGGTGACAAGGTAGGCGCCGGGGCAGCGGCGCCGCCGGATCAGCCCAGCAGCTTCAGCAGGTTCTGCGGCATCTGGTTGGCCTGTGCCAGCATGGACACGCCGGCCTGCTGCAGGATCTGCTTCGAGGTGAACGAGGTCATTTCGGCGGCGATATCGAGGTCGAGCAGCTCCGAGCGGGCGGCTTCGGTGTTCTCGATGCTGGAGGCCAGATTGGCCGCGGCGAACTCCAGGCGGTTCTGGTTGGCGCCGATATTGGCGCGCCGCTCGTTGATCTCGTCGATCGCGCTGGCGACTTCGTCGATCGCGGTTTCGGCATTGGCGCGGGTGTCGAGGCTGGCGGCGGTGAGACCGGCCGAGAGCGAGGCGACCGCGGCGCTGTCGATGGTGAAGGCCAGATCGTCTTCGTTTGCGGTGGTGCCGGTGCCGATCTTGTAGGTGAAGGTCGTCGACGCGGTGTTGGCGACGGTCGCGTCGAAGGTGTTGTTCGCGGCGATCGCCGTCGCCGGGTCGAAATCGCTGGTCAGGGTCAGCGTCAGGCCGAATTCGTCGAAGCGGACATCCTGCGTGGTGCCGGCGGTCGGCGCCGCGGTCACCTGCTCAGAGGTCTGGGCAACACCTGTGGTGGTGTTGGTGACCGTGAACCGGCTGGTGGCCGTGTCGTAGGCGATCGAGAACTGATCGGCGTTCGACACATTCGCCGCATTGGCGTCGAAGGTGATGGCGCCGAAGCCGTCGGCCGCTTCGATGTCGGTGCCGATGGTGCCCGCGGTGATGGTCTGCGAGCCGTTGATCAGCTTCTGACCGTTGAAGTCGGTGTCACCGGCGATCCGGTCGATTTCCGACCGCAGCTGGCTGAACTCGTCGTTCAGATAGACGCGCTCGGCGTCCGACACCTGATCCGAGGCCGACTGGGTGGCCAGGGTCTTCATCCGGGTGAGAATGTCGCTGATGCTGGACAGGGCGCCGTCGGCGATCTGGAGCATCGAGCCGGCCTGGCCGGCGTTCACGCTCGCCTGCCGGAGAGCCGCGGTTTCGGCTTCCAGCCGCTTGCCGATGGCAAGCGAGGCCGCATCGTCACGGCCCGACAATACGCGGGTACCGGCCGACAACTTGGCGAGGGAGCGGGTGGCGTCGCTGTCGCTGTCACGCAGATGGCGTTGCGCGACGTTCGCGGCGTAGTTCGAATTAATCGTCAGCGCCATGACTTGGTCTCTCCGATACTTGCGCTTCCGGTGGCAATGGAGCGTTTCATCGCGCCTCTGCTGCCGTTTGCAAGGTATGCAGCCGACGCGGCACGATCTGATCGGAAACCCATATTGCATGGGCTATGCCAAGTCATAAAATTAAGTAAATACAGATAGATAGATTGATGCGGCGACATCTCGCCCCGGTCATTCGGAGATTCCGACCCGGCAGTTTCCGCCCGTGCGGCAGGCAGAAACTGCCGGTCAGGCCCTTCTGGCCGGCGCACACCGATGGCGCCATGCCGGTCGATGCGGGTAGAGTGTTGTGGTTGGAACTGGATGCCGGCCGGCCGGGAGCCGCGCCGCCAGCAGGGAGCGGAAGTGCCAAGATGGCCGGACCCGAGATGATCGAATACGCCGACGCGTCGCCAGAGGTGCGCGCAGTCTATGACGATATCATGCAGACCCGCCGCATCGACCGGCTGAACAATTTCTGGAAGGTGATCGCGGTTCATCCGCCCACCTTGAAGCGGACATGGGACAGTCTGAAAGAGGTGATGGCGCCGGGCGCGCTGGATCCGATGGTGAAGGAACTGATCTTCACCGCCGTCAGCGCCACCAACGGCTGCGCCTATTGCGTGGCCAGCCACGGCGGTGCCGCGGCCAAGGCCGGCGCCACGCCCGAGATGATCCGCGAAATGCTGGCGGTGGTGGGCATGGCGAACGAGACCAACCGCCTGGTCTTCGGTTATGCCGTGCCGCTGGATGGCTCGCCGGCCCCGGCGCCGGCTCCGGATGCGGATGCGGCCGACGGTCAGAAGCGCCGTACGCGCGCGGCCCAACCCCGATCGCGCCGCATGCCCGGGCAACGCTGATCAGCGGCGCCCGGGCCTATCCCGCTCAGCGATAGCCGTACCCGACAACCCCGGTCTCGGGCCTGATCTGCAGCGTGTCGTAGCCGGCCAGCAGGTCTTCGGGCCCCAGCACCGGGTCGCAGGCGCGGAAGGTGATATCGAACCCGGCGATATGGCGTGGCAGCAGGCCGGTTTCGTCCTGCAGGCGCTGCCAGGTGAAGATGCAACTGACCCCCAGGGGCCGTCGCGCCACCGCAAAGCCATAGCGACCATAGGCATTGCGGCGCGGCACCGCCGAGATCCGGGCGTCGAGGTCGGGGAATTCCTTTGCCAGGAGGGCTTCCACGGTTTCCTGACTGAAGCGCTGGCGGGGCGGTTCCACCTGAAGATCGGCCAGCGCCCACAGACTGTCGGTCCGCCTGAGCCACAGGTCGACCTCCAGCCGGTTCTGCCCCGGTTCGACCGACCGGTTGGGCAGCACCGAGCGTTGATGCAGCTCCGACCCGTTCTTGGCCTCCATCTGAACCACCAGCAGCGGATCGGGTGCTGCCGCCAGACGGCTCAACGCCTCAAGCGGGCTGACCCGCGACCAGCCGCCGGCCTCCATGATCGGTGTCGGACTGGGCCCGTCGCGGTCGGACGCGCAGGCCCCCAGCATCAGGGTGGCTGCGATGAACAGCATGGCGCCACGGCCGCGCATGCGCTTTGCAGGATCAGCCATTGTCCCATTCCTCACGACGGCCATCTGTGCTTTAGCGGAAGCCATCTGTGCTTCAGCGGAAAATCGTGACAACACGGAGCCCCTCACGCGATTCAGGGGTGCTCAGCTCGTTGTCGAGCCGCTGGAACAGGGCGCGCGCCGCCGACCCCTTGCTGGTGTGATACAACGACCATGCGCGCATCAGCGCCAGGTCGCGGCGCTCGGGTGCGATCTGGCGGCGGCTGTCCAACAGGCGCATCGCCAGGGTATAATCCTCGGCGTCATAAGCGTCCTGCGCGCGTGCCGCCAGCAGCTCCGCTTCAATGTCGGTGCGGCGTTCGGCCGAAAGCGGCTGGGTTTCGATCAACCGTGCCGCTTCGGTGGTCAGGCCCGACTGCATCAGGGCCAGAATCTCGCCATAAACCGCGTCCGCCGCCTGCTCGCCGCCACCCGCGCGGGCCTGGGCGAAGGCATATTGCGCCTCGACCGGCCGGCCCAGCCCCATCAGGCACCAGGCGCGCTGCATGGCGATTCCCGGCGCTTCGACCGGCACCGGCGGCAGCGTGGCCGGCACGGGCTGCGGCACGGCCGCGCCATATCCGGTGGCCGCGATGCCGGCCCCTCCGGTCATGGTGGCGGCACCCGGGGTGATCGACCAGCCGTTGCCGGTGGTCAGGGCCTGCGGCGCGGGCAGGCGGCCCGCCGCCTGCATGGCGACGGTTTCCGGCGTATAGCCATAGGTTGCGTTGCGGCCATACCCGGCCACCGGGCTTGGCATCGCGCCAGCCCCGGCCAGACCCGCCCGATAGACCGGTTCACCCGATGGCACGGCGCCGGGCGTCCAGGCGGCGGTGGGGGTGGCATAGCCGGCGCCATAGGCGGCCGGGACACTGGCTGGCGGCAGAACCGGGGGCATGCGTCCGGCCAGCGCCTGCCCGACATCGGTCTGCGCCACGGCGGCATAACTCATGGCGGCACCGCCGCGCGGATCGGCGACCATGCGGCCATCCAGCACCATCAGGCAGCCGGTATTGTCGCCGCGGGCATAGGCATCGGTCGCGGGTCCGCCACCGCCACCACCGCCGCCACGCAAGCCGGTGAAGAACTTCGTCAGCCGCGCGGAGCGGCCGGCATAGTGCTGCTCGACCGCCTGAAAGCGTGCGGTCTGGCCGCTGGCCTGAAGGCCCAGCGCCAACCCTTCCACCGCCTCGTCGCCGCCCCCCCATTGCAGGGCATTGTCGAACCACGCGGCGGCGGTGGCCGGATCGTCGCGCCGGCTGTGCCACCAGCCCAGAGCCTGTGCGGCGCGGGCATTGCGCTTCTCTTCGGCATAGCGGGCGAAATCGACCACCATTGCACGCGGCGGATCGTCGTTGCGGCCAAGAAGCGCGCTCATGCTATCGACATAGTCGCCACCAAGTCCCTCGGACCGGGCCAGCCGTGCGGCTTCTGCCGCCTTGCCTTGTCTGGTCAGCGCCTGAACGCGGCCGCGCAGCGCCGCCTGACCGCCGCCCCAGCCCTGAGCCTTGCGGAACCAGCCATCGGCGTCGCCGGCGCGGTTCTGCCCCATCAGATACCAGCCGATCAGCAGGGCCGCCTCGCTGTCCCGGCGGGTTTCGGCATCGGCCTGAACCGCCGCCAGGGTATCGGCCGTCACCTCGGGGCGTCTGCCGCCGCCGCGGCTGGCGGGCGTCATCGCGGCGGCGAGTTCGCCCCGGCGCAGCCCCGCCAGCACCTGGTCGAGCGCCGCGGTTTCGGCGGCACTGTGGGGGCGGGTCTGCTCCAATGCGATCAGCGCGTCGAGATCGGTGCCCGACAGGGTGGCTGCGGCCTTCTGGATCGTGGCCCGCCGCTCGGCCGCACTGCTGCAGGTGCCGATGATGGTCCGGTACAGGCTCATGGCACCTGCGGGCTCGCCCAGGGCGGCGCGGGCATCGGCCAGCCGCCATATGCTGTCGACGCTGCTGCAACTGATCAGGGCGGGATAGCGATCGGCGATCTCGACCACGGTCCGCCACTGTCTGGCGTCGCTCGCCGAAATCAGCCGGCTGCGGTCTTCCCCCATCGACAAGGTGTCGAGCATCGATTGCGACGGCGCCCAACCCGGATAGCGGCCGCGAAGTTCGGCCACCCGGGCCCGCGCCTCGGCGAATTTGCCGTCGCCGATCAGATCCCAGACCGGGCGCTCATCCACCGGGCTGTCGGGCGTGCGGCTGAACAGGTCGGTAGGGGTGTTCCAGCCCGGGTGAAGCGCCTTCAGACGGCGGATTTCCGCTTCCAGCTTTTCCATGTCGCGAATGCGGGCGTAATAGCGCAGCGCCGTCTCGTCGACCGCATTCGAACCGGCGGGTGCGCTCGACTCGACCTGAACCCGCACGCCAGGCGCCAGGCTTTCGCCGCCGGATGCCCGAGATTGGGCATGGGCCGGCTGAATAGTCGCCAGAAGAGCCAGGGCCGAGACCATCAACGGTCCGCCGGCCCGGCTTGCGAGCGTGCGGGTCAGAGACATGCGGGCTTCCTTTCGGCGGCGGCCATCCGCACCATCAGCATCAGGCTGGCGGCGTAGTAGGAGGCGGTATCGTCGACCGCGGTAACGTCATCGGGCAGCCGCGCATCGTGGACGATGCAGGCAACCAGGCCGGCGACGGCGCGAAAGCCGGCATCGCGGCCGCGTTCGCGGACCACGCCCTCAGGCAGTGTCACCACCTGCGGCCGATCGATGCCCCGGCCGGCGCCGGCCGGCCACAGCCGGTCGAGGTCGGCATAGATCGGCAATGCCGGATCGGTCACACCGGCCCAGGCCAGATACAGCGGCACGCGGACGGCGTTATAGCCGAAGGTCGCCGCGAAATCCGGATCCTGTGGCAGCGCGAAGCCGCCATCGGCATCGGCCACCACCCATTCGGGCGGCAGGGACGGATCGCCGAAGCGTACCGCCGCCATCACCGCCGGGGTCTCGCCGGCAAGCCGGGTCCATACCGCCGCGCCGTCGGCGTCGACGGCGGCCAGCACCGGAAATGCCGGCAGCACCCAATAGGCGGGGTTCACCACCAGCCCGGCATCGCGGCGAAAGCCTTCCTGGCCTGGCAGCACCATCAACCGCCCACCATGTTCGACGATCACGGTCTTGCGTATGGCGGCGGCAAGGCCGGCCGCCGCATCGGTATAATCGGGATCGCTCCAGCGACGGCCGGCTTCGGCCAGTGCCCAGGCGACCAGGATATCGCCGTCGGATGCGCTGTTGCGATCGGTGATCGGGGGCGTGGCCTTCGGGTCGTAGCGCCAGGCCATCATGCCGTCATCGCGCACGAACAGCGTGGTATAGGTCCACGACCATATCCGCGCGAAGCTGGCGCGATCGCCGATCCGTGCCGCCAGCAGCATGCCGTACCCCTGACCCTCGGAATGGCTGATGCCACCATTGCCGGTATCAAGCACCCGCCCGTCGACGGTGAGGAAGCGGCGGCGCCAGTCTTCCCACAGGGCGACGGTACCGGCATTCAGCGTCGCGCGCCGGGCAGCGTCGACACCGCCCGGTACCGGCGGCCGTTCAGACGATGGCGTCCCGGCCTGAACCGAAGGCGGCGGCGATGGTGCCTCCGCGGCAACCATCGACCTGCCGGATGCCGGAATGATCCCGGCGGATGCGGACCCATGGGACATCGCTGCCGCTGCAGATATGGTGGCGGTGGGGGCCGCGACGGGCCTGATGTGCACGGGATGCGGGGAAGGGGGTGTCGACACGGCGGCTGCGGGCACGGCGCCTGCATCACCACCATCGCCTGGCCGGGTTGCCGGCTTGGTGGTGGCCCAGACGGCGAGGGCGACCGCACCGACAACGGCCAGGCTGATCAGGCGGTTCTGCGCGCTCATACCGGTCTCCGTGGCGAGGTCCGGACCAGCAGATAGGACGTGGTGCCAGCGATGATGATCAGCGCTGCGATCACGCCGGTCCAGATCAGAACATTGCGCGAGAACCAGCTCGCGGTGATCGACAAGGCGCCAAGCGGCCCGACGTCGCTGGTCAGAACGGTGTAGCTGCGTCCGCCATCGGCGGCGTCGACGGTATGCCCGTCGCTTGCCAGTGTCGCAACCGATCCGTTGAGCGCGTTCCAGGCGTCGTCGCGCACCAGCAGTCGGGTGCCCCCCAGCAGTCGGCGATCGTCGGCGGCGGTCACCAGCGTCCAGGTCGTGCCGACACCTTGGGGGCTGGCATACTGCACCACCGCCAGCAGTGGGCGCTTGTCCTCGGTGAACAGGGCGGCGGCCGGCCGGCTGTCGGGCAGGGCCTCGTCCAGCACCCAGCGGGTCTGGGTGCGCAGCCATCCCCAGCTGCCGCTGGCCCAGGTCAGCGGGCCGCCTTCATCCTGTCCGGCCGTGCTCTCGGCGCCCAATCGGCGGCGCCATTGTTCGCGCAGGTCATTGGACCAGCGGTCGGGGCCGGCATCGGCCGCGTCGCGCCGGGGCGGCGCCGCCAGCAATTGCGGGCCGGCAGCCGCGGCCCCGGCATCTTCGCCGGCGGTCTCTGGCTCATCGTCCGGCGCGGCCTCGGGCAGACGTCCGCGGTTCAGCCGGGCGATCTGGTCGGGGCCGACCGGTGCTGCGGCGATCAGGTCCAGGCCGAGCCGCGCGGTGGGTGCCACGATCAGGGTGTCACGGCCCTGAAGGCGGGGCATGCTGTCATGGAAGCTCGCCTGAAGCGGCTGGCCGGCCGCCCGTGCCATCCGCGCCACCACCAGCATCGCCGCCGTCACCTCCGCCGGCCGGTCCATCGCCACCACGACATCGAACGGCGCCAGCTGGCGGCCCGGCCGGTCATAGGGAAAACCGGTTCCGGCGGTGACGGCCAGATCCGGCAGATTGGCCAGCCGGGCGAAGCGCGGGAAATCGAGGGTGGTGGTATCGAACAGCGTGAAGCGCGGCGTGCCGCCCCCGGCCGGCGTGCCGCCGCCGGGTCCGGCTATGATGCCGTCGGGACCGCAGAAGGCCGGTGGGGCGGGCAGGCGGGTTTCGAACGAGATGACGTTGCGGCCCGGCTTGAACAGCGACATCGGGATCAGAAGTTCGCCATCCTCGATCAACGCGCCGCCCGGATTTTCAAACCGCAGCGCGGCGGCGAACCTGCCGTTGACGAGGGCTGCCAGTTCGGCACGATCGCCGACGCCGGGTCCATAGGCCGCATCCACCGACACCCTGACCCGCGCATTGTCGCCGACATAGAGATCGACCGGCAGGTCGACAGGCAGGTCGATGCGCTGCCGCATGCCATCGAATGACCGGCTGCGATAGTCGAGCCGCGACAGCGGCAGCGTGCCGTCACCGGCGATCTGCGGGATCCAGGTCATCGGCGCGCGGGTCTCGATGTCATAGAGATCGGCAACCAGACGGTCTATGCCGGGCAGCGGCCGGCTGGCATCGCCCAGGCGGCGGGCGGCGAGGGCGGCATCGTCGATGTCCTGGCCGGTCAGCAGAAGCACGGTGCGGTCCGATCCGGCCCAGCTTATCATCCGCAGCACGCCGCCTGCGATGTCACCCTGGTCTTCGCCGGTCAACAATGATGCGGTCGGCGCCGCACCGACCACGACCACCCGCCTCGGCAGCGGGACCGGGCGATCGCCCGACGGTTCCGTACCGGCGGCGGCATTGGCTGCCTGCGGCATCATGCCGCTGGCAGGCGAGGTGAGCGCGCGGGCAAGGCGGGGTTCGGCGGTGGCGTCGATCAGCTCGATATCGGGCATGGCCGACCCGCTGCGCAAGGCGATCGCCTGAACCGCCAGCGAGGCGGCGGTCAAGGCGCCACGCGCGTTGAAGCCATCGGACACCACCACCGCCACCGATTCATCGGCCATGCGCGGATCTGTGAGCAGGCTGTCGACACTGGCCAGGGTCGGTCGCGGCAGCGTGCCGCCGAAATCGAGCAACAGCCGCGAACGGGTGGTATCGATCCGTGCCCAGAGTTCATAGGTGGACTGGACGGTACACAGCAGCCGGTGGCGCTGGCGTGCCACGACATCGATCCGGTTCGGGCCGACGGTCAGCATGTCGACCGGCAGATCGATACGGGCGGTGACCGGTCCGCGATGGGCTTCCAATGGCAGTCTTGCCGCCGGCTGACCGTTCACCCAGACATCCAGCGCCGACGCCTCGGCGGCATCTTCGATGGAGTTGGTATAGACCAGTTGCAGCATCGCCCGGTCGACAGCCACCGAGTCGGGCAGCAGAACCCTGAAGCGCCCGACGTCATATTCGCCGTCAAGCAGCATGCCGCGCGTGGTGGCGCCGTCGATCGGGATCAGGGCATAGCCGCCACCCTCGGGCATGGTGGTCGGAACCGGGACCGGCGCCGGCGCAAGGGGGGGAACCGAAATCACCTCTGTGGGCGGCACGGTCACGCGCGGTGCGGGTGGGGCTGCGGGCGCTTCGCGCCGTGGGGCTTCCCGCGCAGGTGCCGGTGCCGGTTGTGGCCGCGGCGGGCTGGTCGCGGGTGCGGGCTGGGGGGACGGCTGCGGCACTGTCAGGACGCCGCGATTGCGGCCGCCGGCATCGGCCGGTGTTGGGCCCCACAGCTTCAGGTCGACCGGCCCCTGCGACTGGGCCTGGGCGGTGCCGGGCAGGCCCGGCATGGCGCTGGCGCCGGCAAGTGCCACACCCACCAGAGCGGCGTGCGCGGTTCTGCGGACCCATGGGCTGGTCAACCGTCCGGCCCGCCCGCACAGATCGCGGGCCTGTCCGATCCGGGGGCGCGGCTGGTCGTGCCGGGCGGGCGTGCTTGAGATGGGCATCGGTCTGTCCGCTCCCGGTCAGCTGCGGCGCGGCGCAAGGCCGTCGCTGTTCCAGGTGAGTGGAGGGGTGAAGCGGCCATCGGGCGGCGTGCCCGCGGCGCCGGCCGGTTCCGCACCGCCGGTGCCTGCCGGTGCGGCCGGTGCGGGGGCCGGCGACCTGCGGCCCCCGCCCAGCAGGAACCCCGCCGATTTGAAGCCATAGCCCAGGCTGAGGCCGAGAAAATGGGTCAGACCGCGCAGAATGCCCGGGCGCCGGTGCCGTCGTGCCAACAATTCGGACCAGAGGGCGCTGGAGCCATAGACCAGATCGACGACGGCTTCCTTCTCGGTCTCGGTCGTGGCGGCGAATCGCAGGCCGATCTGGATATTGCCGTCGTCATCGGGCCGGCCATACCGCATCTCGACCGGTACGGCACGCGCTTCGGCGGCACTCGGATGGGTCGGGGCGATCAGATCGTCGACCAGCAGATGGGCCACCCTGCCCGAGACGCGCCCGCCCGGCACCAGTTTGGCCGGCAGGGCAAGACGCGCGCCACCTTGCGAGACATCGAGCAGGGCGCCGTCATAGATCACGCCGTCGATGCGGATACGAGCAGGCCGGCGCACGACGGCGCGTGGTGCGCTGCGATGCTGAGCGTGTTCACACACCACGCCCAGAGCGGCAAGTGCCAGAAGCATGTTGAACAGGTTCCAGAACCCCACGACCAGCACGACATCGCGGGTCGACGGTTCCATCACATAGCGCCAGATCGTTGCCGCCACACCCAGCAACAGCAGGCCGATGACCACCAGCAGCGGACGCGCGAGCGGCGAGACGTGATCATGGGTCAGGGTTGCACCCTTGGCCGTGACCTTGAAGGTGGGCTTGCGCGGGTTGACGATCGTGGTGACAATCGCGACCGAGGTGTGGAGGGACTGGCTGAGTTCATAGAGTTCCGAGATCAATGGCCATCGGAACCGCCCGTTCAGCGCATTCTGGATCACAAGTGACGCTGCCAGATAGGTGAGTGTATAGGCGGCGAATTCCGCCGCCGTGGCGCGATAGATCTCCAGGCCGAAATACAGATAGAACAGGGGGGCGATCAGGAACATCAGGCGCGAGAACGGGAACAGCCAGAACATGCTGCTGGCCAGATAGCTCAACCGCTGGCCCAGTGTCAGGCCTCGCTTGATCAGCGGGTTCTTCATGATGAAGATCTGGGTCATGCCCTGCGCCCAGCGGGAACGCTGACCGATGAAAGCCGCGAAGCTTTCCGGCTGAAGGCCGGCGATCAGCGGCTTGCCGAAATAGACGCTGTTATAGCCGCGGGCATGCAGGTCGAGCGCTGTTTCGGCATCCTCGGTGACCGACGATCCGCTGAAGCCGCCGATTTCCTCAAGACAGGCGCGCCGCAGCAATGCCGCCGAGCCGCAGAAGAAGGCGGCGTTCCAGCGGTCGAGGCCGCGTTGGATCATGCCATAGAACATTTCGTTCTCGCTCGGCATCCGCTCGAAAGTGCCGAGATTGCGTTCAAGCGGATCGGGGCTGAGAAAGAAATGCGGCGTCTGCACCAGAAACAGCTTCGGATCCTTCAGGAAGAACCCGGCCGTCGCCATCAGGAAGTCGCGGGTCGGCACATGATCGGCGTCGAATACGGCGATCAGATCCCCCTGACTGTGGCGCAGCGCCGCGTTCAGATTGCCGGCCTTGGCATGAGCGTTGTTCTCACGCGTCAGATAACGCACGCCCAGGCGTGAACACATCGCCTGAAGGCGCTCATGCCGTTCACGGGCGCGCATGGCTTCCTGCGGGTCTGCCGAATGCCGCTTGGCATCCGTGCCGCCATCGTCCAGCAGGTAGACCGTCACCCGCTCGGCCGGATACCACATCCGCCTGGCGCCGATCAGCGTGGTTTCGATCAGCGCATCATCCTCGTTATAACTGGGCACGAAGACGTCGATCGACGGCAGGTCTTCCGCCGCCTCGGGAAGCGGCGGGCTCTTACGGGTGACCGGGTCGATCACCACGAAATTGTTCACGAAGAACATCACGATGGCATAGATCTCGGCACCATACAGAATGATGCCGGGTATGAAGGCCAGCAGATCATCGGTGGGCGGCAGGGTCGACAGGGTCCGCCACGCCAGATAGCGCGCGACCACAAAGGCCCCGATCATCACCAGGATGGTGCGGCGTATGCTGCCTTCCTCGTGTGACCTGCGGCCCTTCAGCAGCGCCATCGCCACCAGCAGCACGACCATCAGCACGATCTGCGCCGGCAGGCTCACGGGTTGCGCGGCCGCTGCCAGCAAGGCGACAACCGACACGCACCACAGGATGATGAGCGCCAGACGCCCCAGTCTTCGTGCCATCATGAGATCCGTATTCCGTGCTGACCATGAGAGGGCGGGGGGAGCCCGGCAAGCGCTGACCGCGCCGTTCAGGTCCATAATTCAAGACATCAAAAAGATAAAATACCAGCAAAATCCATAGAAATATGAACACGTGACGGCTGTATGACAGGGGCGATTGCATATCGGTACACTGCCTCGCCCAGCCAGCAATCATGTAAGGGTCGAGTGTGCGGGAAAATGGATGAGGAAGGGTAAATGGCGTGGGCATCGGCGCGCTGCGCAGACAGGCTTTCTGAATGAGGCCCTGCGCGTGAGGCCCTAGGCGTGAGGTCAGCCGGCGCGCGACGGCCCCACCAGCCCGTGCAGCCGCGCAGCAGTGGTCCAGCCGCATTCGGTGGCGAGCCCGTCGAGCAGCGCCGGGCGGCTGAGATGGTCGAGCAGACGGGAAAATACCGCCGCGTCGGCGATGAAAAGGTCGCGTGCCGTGTGGGGCGTCAACTGCCCATCTGCCACACCAAGTGCCGCCATCCGCGCGACCAGCCGCGCCACGGCGAAACCGATGGCCAGTCGCAGACCGGGCAGGGCCTCCGGCGTGGTGGTCGGCAACGGCGCCGCCGTCGGGGAATGTGGCGAGGCGGCGAGTTGATGATCGATCCAGGCCGAGAGTGCCGCATCCAGCCCGGTGCCGGCCGCGTGACCATCCCACGCCATGTCGCGCGCCCGGGCCAGAGCCTCGGGTTCGGCATCCGGCCGGCCGGTCAGGTTCAGGGTCGCGCGATCCAGCGTCAGCCCAAGTGCTGCGTCCAGCCGCTGCATGGCCTGATCCAGCGCCGGTCGCCTGTGGCCACCGGTGGCGTGCAGAACCGCACCCAATGTCAGCAGCAGCCGCGGTTCATCCAGCGGGTCGGTGGCGGGTGCCGGCAACCGGTCGTGAATGCCGCGCCCCAGTGCTGTGGCCGCGGCCGGCCGATCCGGCATCGGAAACCGGGCGATCGACCCGGCCAGGGCAAGCACCGCCCGCATCCGATCGGATGCCGGCCGGCCGGGCAGCAATGCGCAGAAGGTGGCGGTGATACCGTCCTCGCCGGCACGCACACCGGCCTGGCCGGCGCCCGATCCGGCCACCACCGTCAGCCGCACCACTTCAGGGCAGCCCAACTGGGCGATCTTGCGCTGAACGCCGTCGATATCCGTCGTCACACGTCGCGGAAACGCAGCGCAAGCCTTCGACAGCATGTCATGGCCATGGCTGCGGTGAATCGCACACCAGCCCTGGTCGAGTTTCACACAGGCACCGGTCGATGGCGCACGTGCCATCACCCGCCCCGCATCGGCATCGACCATGGTCATCGCCGACTGCTCGGCCGCCGTGAACACGCCCTGCCAGCGGGCCAGCGTCGCATCGTCCACCTGCATCGACCAGCCGGCACAACAGGTGTCGGAACAGGCCGCACCGATGCAGGCGAAGTCGTCGAGAACCGGCTGAACGCGGATCGCGCCCTCGTCGGCGCCGGTTTCGTCCGGTGTTGCGTCCCCGTCTTGCGTTGGGGTCATCGTGCGGCGTATCTCCTGCGGCGTGCCGGCGACGGCTCAGCCCGCGATCAGCGGCTGCCGGATCGGGTATTTCGGGTTGTGCAGCACATGCTGCCAGGCGCGGCGCGCCTCGACATCCACCAGGATGGGCGCGCGGCGGTTGATGGTCAGCAGCACACCGCCGTCGACGCGATGGCTGGCCACCACCAGCAGCACGGCGGCGTTGTCGCGCGCGATGCCGAAATGGGTGAGGGCATCTTCCAGATCCTCAGGGTCGATGGCATCGGTCTTGACCGGCACCGGCAGCACCAGCATCGATACCCGCGGGTCATCGATCGAGACCAGGATCTTCAGATGGTCGATGCGCTCATCGGCGACCTCGGCCAGCACGAAGCGGCCGCGACCGCCCAGGCCGACCAGGCCGCGTGGGACATCAATCGCCAGGGCGGGATCGATCGCGATCGGGCCGAAACGGGTTTCAAGAACGGTCGGGGTATCGGCAACGGGGTCGGACATGTCGGGTGACATCCGGATAACAGGGGTGACGGTGGCCAGCATGACATGCTTTCCTTCGCTTGAGCAGCCCCCGTCTGGGGATTGGGGAGCTGGCGATACAGATGACCGGCGGCGGGGCCGCCATGGTGGTACAGGTTCGCGCGCCGGCCTCGGCATGAGGGGGATCGGGATGGCCGGGCGCTGGATGGTATCGGCGGGATCACTTCAGATAGTCGGCGAGCGACATCCGGTTGACCTGCGACACCATCATGTATGAGGCGTCGAGCAGGGTCTGTTCCGATGCCATCCGGATGGCGGCCGAGGGGATGTCGGTGTTTTCGATCGACGCAATGGCTTCATTCTGAACGACCAGACGGTCTTCGTGCGACGCCATGGTCTTGTCCAGCCGGGCCTGATTGGCGCCGACCTCGGCGCGATAATCGGCGAGTTTGCCGATGGCGTCGTTGACCATGGTCAATGCGCTTTCGGCGGTGGCGGTGGAGCCGATCTCGGCCGCGTGGATGGCAGCCTTCAGCGATCCGATCAGATCCTGAAACGCCTGGCGGTCGGCGGTCATGCCATAGGTCATCTCCATCGCGTCATCCAGCCGCGCGGAGAGGGCGATGTCGTCGCCGGTATAGTAATTGTCTTCCGCGACGCCGAAGGTCAGCGGATCGGGCACTGGATTGGCCACGGGGGCTGTGTCGGTCCGCGAGCCGCTGAACAGAAAGCGTCCGTCCTCGGACACGTTCAGCGCGCTGATCACCGTCTGAAGCATGCCTTCGGCCTGCTCCTTCAACGGCACCGCGTCCTTCAGGCCGTCACTGGTCGCCTGCATCAAGGTCGTGCGCAGGCTGCTGGCCACGTCCGACATCGTCTCAAGGCTCTGGTCGACAAGGGTCAGGCGGCGGTCGACGCTCGTGACGTTACTCATATAGTTGTCGATGCGGGTCGCTTCCGCCCGCAGACCCAGCGTGCGCTCGGTGTCACCGGCGATCCCGGCGAAGTTCTGTGCGACCTTGCCGCTGGAGATCTGGGTGTTTGTGTCATAGACCCGCCGCTGGATATCGAGCATCGAGTCGAGGCTGCGGGTCTGTTGGGAGAATGTCGTGACGCGCATCATGGCCTGAACCTGTTCTGAAGCGTGAACCAGCGGGGACGGATATCAGGAGATCCGCGGAAGGCGGGGTGCTTGAGGATGGTCAGCATCAGTTGCCCACCATGTTCAGCAGTTCGTCGAACATCTGCTTGGCGGTGGTGAGCACCCGGGCGGATGCGGTGTAGGCATTCTGATACAGGATCAGCGCGCTCATCTCCTCGTCGACGCTGACACCGGCGACCGAGGCATCGCGAAACGCCAGATCGTCTTTCAGGATCCCGCTGTCCTCGGCCCGCGCCGATGCTTCAGCCGCGACCGAGGCGATGTTGGTGATGATCTCGCGGCTGTATTCCGCGAGGCTGTAGCTTCCGGGCGAGAGCGAGCCGATGCCCGGCATCGCGGCCGCGGTGTTGACCGCCTCGGCCAGCGCTAACCCGTTGCGGTTGTCACCGGCGGTGATCGCGACATCGCCCGCGGCGGCGGCCGTCGACTTCAGCAGCCCGGTCGAGACCCGCTGAGGGTCGGCAAGGATATCGGCCTTGACCGCGACCGTGGCGGCGCTGTCGCCGGTGAACAGGTTGTTCAGGCCCAGATGATGCGACAGCCCGCGCACGGCACCATCGCTGCCGGTGACCTGGCTGGTACCTTCCGACATGGCGATACCGGTTCCGGCGCCGGTCGCCGTCAGAGTGAACTTGCCGTCGACGATGGCGGCGGTCATGTAGCCGCCAAGCGGGCTTGCATTGATCGCATCGCGCAGGTCGCCGACGGTGGCGATGGTCGACAGATCGATGTCCAGCGGTGCCGCCAGCAGGGTACCGTCGCTCGCCACGGCCGCGATCCGCATGGTGCCGGTCGCCGCAAGTGCCGTGGTGCCAGTGACGTCGGTGCTGCCGGTCAGCGTCGATGGCGGCGGAAAGCTGGTGCCCTGGTTGTGGACGGCGTTCATCCGTTCCACCAGCGCATCGGCTACGGCGTCCAACTGACCGGTCAGGGCCGCCAGATCCTTGTCGCGGGCCTGAAGCAGCCCGGCAAGCTCGCCGCCCTTGACGTTGGACGTGACCGTGCTGCTGGTGCCGCCCGATACCAGAACATCGCCGTCGTTCTGCTGGGCCAGCGTCTTCGGATCGACCGCAACCACCTTGATCGGGCCGAACACAGTGTCGAGCGAGGCCTGGGCCGCGGGCGTATAGGTCAGCTGGCGCAGGCTTTCGTCCAGCAGGGTCTGGCCGGAGCCGGAGTAGATCGAGATCTTGCCGTTCTGAGACGGCATGACCTCAATATCTATCTGCTCGGACAGGCGGCCCAGCGCCATGTCGCGGCGATCCTCCAGTTCGGAGACCGGCTCACCAAAGGCATTGCCACGCTGGATCTGGACGTTCAGGTCATAGATCTCGCGCAGCGCATTGTTGATCGTGGTGACCGAATTGCCGATATCGCTGTCGGTGTTGGCGCGCAGGCGGCCCACCTGGTCGACATTGGCGTTCAGCCGCTCGGTCAGGCTCTTGGCGGCGGTGATCAGATTATAGCGTTCGCTGCCGGCTTCGGGCGCGTTGGCGACCGCTTCGAGCTGGGTCAGGAATTCATCGATGTCGGCTGCCAGCGAATTGTCGCCGCCGACCTTGCCGAACACGCGCTGGGCGCTGTCGAGCACACTGGCACGGGCGCTGTCGCGGGATTCGTCCGACGTGGCGCGGCGCAACTCGCTGCGCAGATACTGATCGACCGCCCGGGTAACGTCGGTGACCGCCACACCGCTGCCGGTGCTGCCGGTGATGACCGATTCCTGCGAGACGATCTTGCGCGAATAGCCGGGGGTGTTGGCGTTGGCCACGTTCTGCGACGTCACCGACAGCCCGGCCTGCGCTGCATTCAGGCCGCTGACCGCGTTTCGGAAGGCTGTGTCGAGTGAGAGCGTCATGGCGGGCGGCTCCGGCGGCTTCTGGACTCAGATCGGATCGACAGGCGGGATGGGCGATGCCCGGCCCGGTCAGGCCTGTGTGTTGACGCTGATCGACCCGGCGCGGACCGATCCGGCGCGGCCGGCCGAACAGGTGCGGCCATTGGCGCCATAGACTGTGGCGGGTGCCTGGGCGCGGACGATGGCGTTGCGCACGGCGCCCAGGATCCGCTCGTTCAGCGACCGGGCGGCGCCGATGCGGCGCAGATTGTCCTTCACCGCCTCGGCGAAACGGGGGGCCAGCGCGCCCAGGCGGTCGAAGCCGGTGGCGCTGCGTACCAGCGCCTGATCATGCCGGCCCAGCAGCGCATACAGCTGTTCATAGCCGCGGCTGAGGCGCTGCTTGTCGGCCTGAAGCGCGCGCATGGTCGGGATGTCCTTGATCATGAGTGCGGCGGTTTCCCGCTCCAGAACGTCGGTCAATTCGTCCACCACCCGGACCAGATCGGCGACCAGACCGTCGATCTCGGCATTGCGGGGCCGGTCCTGGATCAGAACGGCCGCGGCGGGGCCGGCATCGGTGCCGGTGGCATGGGCTTGAGCGGAAGCGGTCATGGCGGCGGGCCTTTCGGAGGACGGTGCCGGTGCGTGGGCGGGCGCGATCGGGTCAGGACTGGGCGGACTGGATACGGATCAACTGGTCGAGAACATCGGCCGACAGCCCGATGCCGCCGGCCTGGGCCATGGTGGCGCCGACCTTTTCGGCCATCATCGACTTCTGGAAGTCTTCGGCCGCCTTGGCGCCGGCGCCCTGGTTCATGCCCGGCATCAATTCCACGCTGTCGAGCATGGTTGCCACCAGACGCGACAGGAAAACGCCTTCCAGCTCCTCGGTCTTCTCGCGTGCGGTGTCGACGTCGAAGCTGCGGGCGGTGGCGAGGCTGTGCAGCCGGCCCTGTTCCGGCTTGCCGGCGGCATCGAGATTGCTGGCGGTCGAGGCCGAGGACGGCAGGCGCGGTGTGGCGAGACTGGTGCTGAGGATGGTCGACATCGGCTTTATATCCTCACATCACTTCGATTTCGGCCTGAAGGGCGCCGGCGGCCTTGATGGCTTGCAGGATCGAGATCATGTCCCGGGGCGTGATGCCCAGCATGTTCAGGCCATCGACCAGTTCCTGCAGGCTGACGCCCTTGGGCAGCACCGCGAGCTTGCGGTCCTTGTCCTCGTCGATTTCGATGGTGGTGCGGGGCACCACCGCGGTCTGGCCCTGCGAGAACGGTCCCGGCTGCGACACCTGCGGCGTCTCGGTGATCCGGATGGTCAGGTTGCCCTGGGCGATGGCGACGGTGTCGATGCGGACATTCTCGCCCATCACGATGATGCCGCTGTTTTCGTCGATCACCACCTTGGCGACCTGATCGGGCTGAACGCGAAGCTGCTCGATCTCGGTCATCAGGCCGGCGACATCGCCGCGCCACTGGGCCGGCACCGCTATCCGCACGCTGGCAGGGTCGGTCGCCTTCGAGATTTCGGCGCCCATGAAGGCGTTGATCGCGCCGGAGATGCGCCGGGCGGTGGTGAAATCGGGGTTGCGCAGCGCGATGGTGACGCTGTCCAGATTGTCGAAGGCGAACGGAACCTCGCGCTCGACGATCGCGCCGCTGGCAATCCGGCCGACGGTGGGCACGCCCCGGGTGATGGAGGCGCCCTGACCCTGGGCCGAGAATCCGCCGATCGCCACCTGCCCCTGGGCGACGCTGTAGATCTCGCCATCGGCGCCGAGCAGTGGCGTGACCAGCAGCGTGCCGCCCAGCAGCGATTCCGAATCGCCGATCGCCGAGACCCGGACGTCGACCCGGCTGCCCTGACGTGAGAAGGGCGGCAGGTTCGCGGTAACCATCACGGCTGCGACGTTGTCGGTGCGCAGACGGCTGCCGCGGCTGTTGACGCCCAGGCGTTCCAGCATCGCAACCAGGCTCTGTTCGGTGAAGGGGGCATTGTTCAGGCTGTCGCCGGTGCCGTTCAGCCCCACGACCAGCCCGTATCCGACCAGAAGGTTGTCGCGAACGCCTTCGATATCGGCGATATCCTTGATCCGCGACTGGGCGGCGGCCGGGCCGTGCGGCAGCAGGCAGGCGGCAACGGCCATCACCGCCGCCGCGAATGCCACGCGGATCGCGCCGGAAGCACGACGCGGGCGGGCGGAGAAGGTGTTGAGGGACGTGACCATCGGCGATACGGCTCCGGTTCGGGGGCAGTGGCTTCGCTCAACCTTTATGCCAGAACCGTGCCACGAACCAACTCGATGGCGGCGCAAGGTTTTTGTCGGCCCGCCTGCCGGGGCCGATCGCCGCCGCGACACCATCACGGCAAGCGCTGCCGTGCGGGCGGCAGAAACTGCCGGGTGCGGCCGTCGGATGGCCGGCAATACCGGCACGATCGCGGCAGGCGCCAAGAGGGGCCTTGGAACGTCGCCCGAAGGCGCCGATATACAGATGCAGGTGCGGGTTGTTATAAACGGCACATGCAGCCCGCGGCCGCGATGGGCCGGACCGGTTTCGGCACCGGCACCGCATCCATGCACGCCGCTTCTGCCACTGGAGGCTGACGAGGCAATGAAGGTTACAGGCGTCGGTACGGGCGCGCCCGCATCCAAGAGCCGACGGAGCAGCAGTCGGACGACCAGCTCGGATGATTTCGCGAGCCGGGTCGACGATGGCGGGGACGCACGCGCAGCCGCCGGTCCGGCAAAGGCCGGCCCGCTGACGGCAATGGACGCGCTTCTGGCGCTGCAGGGCGTGCCCGGCGGCGCCGAGCAGGAAGAGCGCGCCGCAACCGAGCGTGGCGGCCGTATGCTCGACATATTGGACGAGATCAAGCTTGGTCTTCTGGATGGCCGGGTGCCGCATGCGGCGCTGGGCCAGCTTCGCGATCTGGTCGCCGCGGAGCGTGGACGGGTCTCCGATCCGCAGCTCGCCGAGGTTTTGGCAGAGATCGACGTTCGTGCTGCCGTGGAGCTTGCGAAACTCGATCGTATCGGGTAACTACAGGCCCGACCGGACGGGCCGCCGTGTTCCCCCGCGGGCCGGCCGCCAACCGGAGCGCGAGCGACCGTCTGCCCGCAGCGCGCCTTGTGGGTGGATGGCCTCTCTGAGGGGAGACCAGGATGGCTGTTACGCTGCCGCCCGACTATTTGCCGTCCGAAGAAGAGCCGTTCATGAATGATCGGCAGGTGGAATTTTTCCGTCGACGCCTGATGGCGTGGCGGGAGGATATCCTCCGGGAATCTTCGGAAACACTGCGCAACCTGCAGGAAGACAGCCTGCAGGAGCCAGACATCACAGATCGTGCCTCTGCCGAGGCCGACTGGTCGATTCATCTGCGCACACGCGATCGTCAGCGTAAGCTGATATCCAAGATCGACGCGGCGCTGAAGCGGATCGAAGACGGATCCTATGGCTATTGCGAGGAAACGAGCGAGCCGATCAGCCTGAAACGGTTGATCGCACGGCCGATCGCGACCCTCAGCATTGATGCCCAGGAACGTCACGAACGGCGTGAACGCAGCTATCGCGACGATTGATCACGAGATCATCCCGCCACTCGATGATCGGGCACTGGCCGGTTGCCGGGCGTGATGCCATAGTCATATGACGGCAGGGGCGGCTGGGCGTAAGCCCGGCCGTTTCCTGGCTCATATGGCGGTCAATGGATGATCACGCATGGCCGAGGGCAAGGGAACCGCAACAACCAGCGGTGTCTCGGACGATCTGTCGATCACCGATCGACGTCAGGCACGGCTCCGGGACGGACAGGTCCGGAAGGGGCCGGTTCGCGATGAGGGACGGGTCCGCGATGAGGGGCAGGTACCCCATCGCCCTGTCCCCCATCGCCCTGTCCCCCATCGCCCTGCCCTACGCTCCCGCGAGGGGGCGTGGATCGGGGTGATCGCGGTTGTCGGGATCATTCTGTCGATCGGCGCGTGGTCGATCACCCGCCATGATCGGATATTGTCGCAACGCCAGGCTTTTTCGGAAGCGGCATCGGCGACCGCGGCGGCAATGGCGATCGACATCGATCGCCATATCGGTGCCGCACTCGATCTCGCGGCCCTGTTCGCATCGTCCACCCGGGTCGAGGACCGGGAATTCGAGCGTTTCGTGACCTCGTTCCGCCGACGCGCGCCCGCCCTGTCGATGATGGCATGGTATAGCGACGGCGCCGGGGAGGCGGCGAGCGGTCCGTCAAGGCTGCCCGATCAACTGGCCCTTGGCGCGACGCGGCTGCGTCTTGTCAACGCCTCGGGTGATGCGGATGGCGCGGATGCGATTTTGCCGGCAGACGCTGGATATCTGGCGATGCTGGTCGAGCGGGCGTTGTTTTCAGGCGCGCTGGCCGTGGAGCCGGTGGGGCATGGCGACCCGACGGCGCCGGTGACCGGCCTGGTTTTCGCGCTGCCTTTGCGCGCCGAGGATAGGCCCGACGGCATCGACATGGTGATCGGCGTGATCGATGCCGGCGTGCTGGTGGCGGATGTGCGCCAGCGGATCACGATGGCGTCCTCGGACCGGCTGAGCCTGCGGCCGGTTCCGGAACCGGCCGACACCCGCCCGATCGGATCTGCAGCGCCGGCGGTGGGGGGGCAGGTTCTTCGGATGGTCGACCAGATGCCGGCCGGTGCCGATCCCCAGGCCTGGGTGCGGACCCGCAATCTCGCGATCGGCGATCGTCTGTTCAAGATCAAGGTGGCGGCCGGTTCCGATGCGCCCGGACGCTGGATTATCGAGATACCGGCACTCGCGGTTTTTCTGGCGGGATTGGGGTTCACCGCCGTCGTGGCGATCCTGTTGTTCCGGGCCCGGCGCCGCGCCTGGCTGCTGGAGAACCTGCGCGCCGATAATCTGGAGAGCCTGGACCAGCTCGAACGCGAGGTCGGCGCCCGCCGCGACACCGAATATCAACTGGTCGACATGGTCAATCGGCTGGGCGCCAGCGAGCGGGGCTTCCGGTCGACCTTCGATCTGGCGGCGGTGGGTATCGCGCATCTGACCACGGAGGGCGTGATCGAGCGGGCCAACAGCCGCTTCGCGCGCATTCTCGGCACCGATAACAGCGCCCTCGTCGGCGCGTCGATCGCGGACTTCGTTCACCCGGAGGGCAGGGCCGCCTGGACGGATGAGTTCCGTGCCCTGGTCGGCGGCGCGGCCGGGGTGATGTCGACCGAACAGCGGTTCATCACCCGTGCCGGGATCAGCATCTGGCTCAGGATCACCGCCAATCTGGCCGATGACGGCACCGGTGGCCGGGTGATCATGGTGATCGACGACGTCACCGAGCATACGGTGATGATGCGGCGGCTCAGCCTCAGCGAACGCAGCCTGGCCTCGGCCCAGCGTGTGGCCGGGCTTGGCATCGTGGAGTGGGATCCGCAGACGAACGCCGTCTGGTGGTCGGCCGAGACCTATCGGTTGTTCGCCCGGCCGCCGACCGCCGGGCCGCTGCCCTTCGAAGCCATGGCCGAATATGTGGTGGCCGAGGATATGGCCCTGCTGGACCGGGCGATCGCCCATACCGTCGAGACCGGCAAGCCGCTGCGGATGGATCTGCGGATCCGCCAGTTGGGCGAGGAGCCGCGCTGGCTGCGCGTTGAGGGCGCGATGGAAAGCGACGGCCGCCGACGTGTGCTTCTGGCGGCTCTGCTGGATGCGACCGCCGATCGGATCGCCGCCAACACCCTGCGCCGGGCGAAGGAGCAGGCCGAGGCTGCGAACGAGGCCAAATCAATCTTCCTGGCCAATATGAGCCATGAACTCCGCACGCCCTTGAATGCGGTGATCGGCTTTGCCGAAGCTATGCTTGGCGGACTGGGCGGCATGCCCAACGACCGGCACCGGCTGTATCTCACCGATATCCAGTCGGCCGGCCGGCATCTTCTGGCCGTGATCGAGAGCATTCTTGATCTGTCGAAGATCGAGGCCGGCAAGGCGCGGCTCGACGAGGCCCATGCCGATCTGGGGGCGATCGCCCGCGAAGCGGCACGGCTGGTGACGCCGCAGGCCGAACACCGCGAGATCGGCATCGTGCTCGACATTCCCGAACCGGCGCCGATGGTGATCGCCGACCGGCTGAAACTGCGGCAGCTGGTGCTGAATCTGATCTCCAATGCGGTGAAGTTCAGCGATCCCGGTGGTGTGGTCACTGTTGGCGTGCGCCGGCGGCCGGAAGGCGGGGTGGTGATCGAGGTGGTCGATGACGGGATCGGCATGGAGCCGGACCAGATCGCGACGGCCCTGCTGCCATTCGAACAACTGGCCAGCGCCCATGGCCGCGGGGGTGGCACCGGTCTGGGCTTGCCGCTTGCCCGGGCGATCGCCGATCTGCATGGCGGCCGGCTGGATATCGACAGCCGACCCGGCATCGGCACACGGGTCGGCGTTTCACTGCCTTTGGACCGTGTGCTGGCTCTGGACGGCGATGTCGAACCGCCGGCGCGCACGCCTGGTGTCGTGCCGGCGGATGCAGCCGTCTCGGCAGCCGTCGATGGCACGGGATCGGCGACGGGGCCGGCGCTCGACCGCACGGGGGACCGGCGCCGCGCGACACCGACAGTGCCGCCCCGCTCCACACAGCAGCTGTTCGACGACGAAGACGGCGCCGACAGTAACCTGCCGGGGCCGCCACGGCGTCTGCATTGATCGGCCTGCGTCAGAACGGCAGGATGATGTCCATCACCTGGCTGCCATAGCGCGGCTGCTGGAAATCGGTGATCTGGCCGCGGCCGCCATAGGCGATCCGGGCTTCGGCGATCTTGTCATGCGGCACGCTGTTGTCGCCGGCGATGTCCTCGGGCCGGATCACGCCCGCGACCAGGATTTCGCGCACCTCGTAATTGACCCGCATCTCCTGGCGGGCATTGATCACCATATTGCCGTTGGGCAGGATCTGGGTGACCACGGCTGCAATCGACACGGTCACCGCCTCTGTCCGCTGCACGCCGCCCTGGCCGACATTGCTGGTGGCCGAGCCCAGATCGACCAGCTTGCCCGGATCGATCGGTTCGGCCAGCACCTTGCCCAGCTGGTTCTCCAGCCCGAAGAAGCCGTCCAGCCCGATCGACTCGCTGTTCTGGCGCGACCGGTTGGTGCGATTGTTCAGCTGGGCACGATCGTTGATGGTGACCTTCACGGTCAGAATATCGCCAACCTGCTTGGCACGCTGATCGTCGAAGAAGGCGCGGGCGCCTGCGCGCCACAGCGAGGCCGGGGCACGGGTTTCCGGGCGCGCCGGCGGCATCGGCATCGACACCGGCTTGTAGTCGGGCGACTCGACCGGGTTGTTGATCGCCGACAGGTCGGGCGCCTTGCCGATATTGGCCAGCCGGTCGCCGGCACCGCAGGCGGCCAGGCTGATGGCCATACCGATCGCGGCCACATGGCCCAGCGCCTTGCGGGCGCGCCGTGCGCCGGCCCGAACCGGGGTTGCCGAAGGGGAAGAAGCGGACCGGGTGCTGCTGGATGCGGGGCGAGCCGTCATTGTCGTTGCGTCCTCAAATGCGGCGGATTGCGGGGCCATGGTCAATTACGGGCGATGCTGGGGCCGGCGTCGCCGACCTCCACCGTTCCGTCGGGGGCGACCACGCCATAAACCGTGTTGCGGCTGCGGGCATTCAGCACCCGGACCGTCTCGCCTTCACCGGCCGAGTCCAGGGCCTCGCCCTGCGCGGTCAGGACCAGCCCGCCGCGCCGGAAGATCATCGTCACCATCGTACCCTTGCGGATAACCTCGGGCGTGCCGACATCGCGTGCCATCAGCGGCCGGCCTGGATATCCCGGGCGACGCAGAGCCTGCCCGATCAACTGGTTGGGGTCGGTGACCTGCTGGTTGTTGAGCCGGCGGCGTTCGACCGAGATCAGGTCGATGTCGTTGGGGCCGATCACGCTGCCGCTGGCCAGCCGCTCGCGCAGCACCGGCACGTCGACCACCGCGGTCGCACGGCCTGCACAGACCACCACCAGCGGTGCCAGCCCCTCGCCCTGATCGACCTCGATGCGGGCCGAGAAGCGTTCAGTGCGGCTGTCATGGATGAAGTCCACCACCCGCGGCCGCGGCATCACCGTCTCGGCCACCACGATTTCGGGGGCGCGGCCGGTATAGTCCAGGCGGAAGCTGGCTGAGTTGCCCGTGCCCGGCGCGCGTTCCAGCGCGTCGGTGATCAGGGCGTCGATCTGTTCACGCGGCACCCGCACGCCACGGCGCGACACCACGACCTCCTCGACACCGGTCGATGGCTGCCAGGCAATTTCTGCCCGGCGGGCCATGCCGTCCAGCTGACGGGCATTGATGGTCATGGTCTCGCCCGGTGCCGGGGCCGGAAAGGCGATCAGTGCCGCCGTGTCGGCGGGCAGGCCGTTGAACAGATCGCCGAGCGTGACCTGGGCGGCGCCGACATCGGACGATGCGCGCAGGACGACACCGGCCATGGCAGGGACCACGGCAACACCGGCGAGCAGCAGGCCCAGCGTGGCCGCGCGAAGATGACGGGTGAGGCGGATCGGATGGCGGGTCATGGGCTTGCGGCTCCGAATGACGAAGGATCTGACAGGTGGGCTTAAGGATGGCCGGCTCAGGGGAGGGCCGGCTCAGGGATGGGCGGCGGCAGGCGATCAGCGCAGCTGGGTGACGGTCGAGTACATCTCGTCCGAGGCGGTGATGACCTTGGAATTCATCTCATAGGCGCGCTGGGCGGTGATCAGGTTGGTGATTTCCTTCACCGGATCGACGTTCGAGCGCTCGACATAACCCTGCAGCAAGGTGCCATAGCCCGCAGTGCCGGGCACCGCGTTTGCCGGTTCGCCCGAAGACGGGGTCTGCGCGAACAGGTTGTTGCCCAGCGCTTCCATGCCGCCTTCGTTCGGGAAGATGGTCAGTTCCAGCTGACCCACATTCTGCGGGTCGACCTGACCGGCCAGCTTCACCTGGACTTCGCCGGTGGGGTTGATGGAAATCTCGGTGGCTTCCGCCGGCACGACGATCTGCGGCTGAACGGTGAAACCGTCGGCGGTGACGATGGTGCCCTGTGGCGACAGCTGGAACGTGCCGGCGCGGGTATAGGCGTCGTCGCCATTGGGCAGCGCCACCCGGAAATAGCCGTCGCCCTGGATCGCCAGATCAAGCGGGTTGTCGGTCACTTCCAGCGGTCCCTGCAGGGTGATGCGATAGACCGAGGCGGTGCGGACACCCAGCCCGATCTGAACGCCCGACGGCACGATGGTGCCGACATCCGACGAGGCCGAGCCGATGCGACGCTGGTTCTGATAGAGCAGATCCTGGAACTCGGGACGGCGGACCTTGTAGCCCGCGGTATTCATGTTCGCGATGTTGTTCGCGATCACGTCGACATTGGTCTGCTGGGCAACCATGCCAGTGGCGGCAATGCTGAGCGATCTCATCCGGGTGGCCTCTCTGTCTCTGCTGGTCTAGAGCCGGCTCATGCCTGGCGGAGGATGCGCTCGACGGCGCGACGCTGGTTTTCATGTTCGGTGTCGATGACCTTCTGCGCCGATTCGAACGCGCGGAGCAGAGACATCATCCGGGTCATCTCGACCACCGGCTGGACGTTCGATCCTTCAACCATGCCCTGCACCAGCTTCGGCTCCTCGACCTCCTGGGGCTGGGCATCGGTCGCATACAGCCCGGACTGGGTCTTGCGGAGCTGGAAGTCGCTGTCGAAGCGCATCAGCGCGATCTGGGCGAGGGGCCCCGCATCTGTGGCGACCGTGCCATCGGTGCCGACCTGGATCGGTCCCTGATTGAGCGGCACGGTGATGGTTCCGCCACCCGCCGCCATCACCGGATCGCCGGTGGTGGTGATCAGCCGGCCGTCCGCATCGGTGCTGAACTTGCCGTTGCGGGTGTAGCGGGGGCCGAACGGGGTCTCGACCTGGAAATAGCCGTCGCCGTCGATCATGACGTCGAGCGGCGCCCCGGTCTCGATCGGCCGGCCCTGCGCCAGATTGCGGACCACGGCGACGTCCCGGGCGAAATGGGTCTGGGGGGCGTTGTCGGGGTCGTGCAGGAAGTCGGTGAACATCATCCGCTCGCCGCGATAGGCGGTGGTTTCGGCATTGGCGATGTTGTTGGCCACCAACTCCAGTTCGCGGGCCATCGTCATCTGACGTGACAGGGCGATATAGCTGGTGTTCTGCATGGGGATGAGGCCTCGAACACGGTGTCATGCCGGCGTGCGGCGGGTCGCCTCCCTCCATGCAGGCCTCGTGCCAACAAGTTACTGAATTGAAATATAAGGACATTATATTCCGTGTGGGGCCGGTTGCCATGCCTGCCCGGCAATGCCGGCCGGGCCGGGGTGGTCGGCCGGGCATCGGATCGGAAAAAATTGCCGGTCCTGGGTGCAGTGCAAGAGCTTGTTAACCGTGTTGCGATTAGGGTACGGCTGATCGGGTATGACATCTGCACGCCCGGCAGGTTCCGGTACCGGGCCGATACGGCAGGGGTTGCAGCCCTCATCCGAATGGACGATGTCCTTTAAGGTGATGAGGTGAGCAGCCCGCGGGACGGGACCACCGGGCGAGCAAGCCTGCAGATCACATGTACTGGCAGACAGCGGGAACGGAAAACCATGGCAGACGAAGCACTCGGCGCGGACGGCGCTGAAAACGGTGGCAAGAAGAAGGGTGGCATGAAGCTGATCCTTCTGATTGTACTGCCGTTGCTGCTGATCGGCGGCGGCGGGGCTGCGGCTTTCCTGACCGGCATGATCGGTGGCGGCGAGGAGCATGCCGAGGGAGAGGCCGCCGCCGGTGGCGGCCAGGGTGCCGGCGGTCATGGCAGCGGGGCGGCGCCAGGCGCGGCGAAGGCCCGCGACCCGCTGACGGCCGTGTATTTCGACCTGCCCGAAATGTTGGTAAATCTGAACACCGGTGGCAAGCGGGTCAGCTTTCTGAAGCTGAAGGTATCGCTGGAGCTTCAGAAGCAGGAAGATGTAGCCCTGATCGAGAAGGTGATGCCGCGTATCGTCGACAGCTTTCAGGTCTATCTGCGTGAGATGCGGGTGGAGGATCTGAGCGGATCTGCCGGCATTTATCGCTTGCGGGAGGAATTGCTGGACCGTGTGAATGTCGCGGCACAGCCCGTTGCGGTCAACGACGTGTTGTTCCGCGAAATGCTCGTCCAGTAAATCCGGACGGGGTGCCGGTGACGGCACCTCATCCGGGTTTGACAGGAGTTGCGTCCATGGCCGATCCGAACGACGAAGACGGCAGTCCCGACGACGACGCCATCGCTGCCGAATGGGAAGCGATGATGGCGGCCGATGAGGCTGGTGCCGGCGAAGGCGGGCAGGGCGATGTCGATGCGCTCTTCGCCGAAGAGGGCACGCGTGCGCTCAGCCAGGACGAGATCGACAGCCTTCTGGGATTCGACCAGGGCGACGAGGGCGATGAGGAACGCTCCGGCATCCGGGCGATCATCAACAGCTCGCTGGTGTCGTATGAACGCCTGCCGATGCTGGAAGTGGTGTTCGACCGCCTGCAGCGGCAGATGACCACCTCGATGCGTAACTTCACCTCGGACAATGTCGAGGTGTCGCTCGACAGCACGACGTCGATCCGTTTCGGCGACTATCTGAATTCGATTCCGCTGCCGGCGATGATCGCGGTGTTCAAGGCGGAGGAATGGGACAATTACGGGCTGGTCACAGTCGACAGCTCGCTGATCTACTCGATCGTGGACGTGCTGCTGGGCGGGCGTCGCGGCACCACCATCATGCGGATCGAAGGCCGGCCCTATACCACGATCGAGCGCAATCTGGTCGAACAGATGATCCGGGTGGTGCTGAACGATCTGTCGGCGGCCTTCGACCCGTTGAGCCCGGTGAACATGAAGTTCGAACGGCTTGAAACCAACCCGCGCTTCGCCACGATCGCGCGTGCGGCCAATGCGGCGATCGTCGCCCGCTTCCGGGTGGATATGGACGACCGTGGCGGCCGCCTGGAAATCCTGATGCCCTATGCGACCCTGGAGCCGGTCCGGGAACTGCTGCTGCAGATGTTCATGGGCGAGAAGTTCGGCCGTGACACGATCTGGGAGACGCATCTGGCGCAGGAGCTGTGGTATACGAACGTGACTGTCGAGGCTCTGCTCGACGAACAGACCCTGACCCTCGGCGAAGTCATGCGGTTCAAGGTGGGCACGACGCTGAAGCTGAATGCACGTCCCCAGTCCGATGTGCTGATGCGCTGTGGCAGCGTGCCGCTGGCGCGCGGCCGGCTGGGGCGGGTGATGGACAATATCGCCGTCCAGCTCAAGGACAGCGTCCGCAAGTCGAAGATGACGCGATGACCTTCAGCCTGGGCCTGATCCTTGATGTGACGCTGGTGGTGCTTCTGGGCGCCACGATCGGCTATTGCGTGGCGCTGCATCGCCGCCTGGGCGACCTGCGCGCCGCACAGAGCGAACTGCCCCGGCTGATCGACAGCTTCGTCGAGGCGACGCGGCGCGCCGAGGCCGGCATCGCCGACCTGAAGGTTGCCAGCAGCGGTGCCGCCGAAGAGATGGGGCCGCGTCTGAACGAGGCGCAGGTGCTGCGTGAAGACCTGGCGTTCATGATCGATCATGGCACCAAACTGGCCGATCGACTGGAAGCGAGCGTTCGTGTCGCGCGGGCCGAGACCGTGGCGCGCCAGCAGCAGGCCATGCCGGCACAGGCGCCGGTGACGGCCCGGCGGAACGGCGCCGACGGTGCGGCATCCGGCGGTCGCGGCGCCCAGCAGCCGGCGCCGGCCGATTATTACGACGAGGATGACGACCAGCCATTGAAGGCCGAACGTCATCCACCGGCCGCCGAGGCACCGGCGGGACGGGCACCACGCAGCCGCGCCGAAACCACGGCCGCGATCCTGCGTATGCTGAAAGGGGGTGACTGATGGCCTCCGGATTTTCGATCGTCAGGCGTGGCCGCAAGCGGCTGGCTGCCGCACAGCCGGCGCCGCAGGCCGCACAGGGCCAAGCGCGGCAGGCCGCGGCTGCCGCCCGTCCCCTGGTCAGCGTCTCGACGGTCCACCGCCGGACCGGTCCGCTTGGGCTGCGGCTGCTGCCGGCCACGATCTTCGTGGCGGCACTGATGCTGTCGGTGCGGGTGGTCGACATGTTCGACGCTCAGGATCCGGCGTTGACCATTGACGTCGGTGGCGCGCCGGCCGAGGCACAGGCCGTGGCGCCGACACCGCCCGATGCCAAGCCGGGCACGCCCGAGGCCGATGCGGCGGCGGGAGCCGAGCCGGCTGCGGTCAGTGCCGCCCAGCCACCGGTCGACCGGCCGTTGGACCGTGGCCAGTTCCGGGCCCCGGACATGCCGCCGCAGGATGAGCGTGACCAGCCGATCGACATCAGCAAACTGACACGCGGCGAGGTGGCGGTGCTGCAGCGCCTGTCCGAGCGTCGCCGGGAGCTTGACACCCGCGAGACCTCGGTCGATGAACGTGAACGTCTGCTGGCGGCGATGGAGACGCGGATCGACGAAAAGATCGCGCAACTGCGCAGCATGCAGACCGAGGTCGAAAACCTGCTGGGCAAAGTGGGCGCGGCCGAGGAAGCTGAATATCAGCGTCTCGTGAAGATCTATGAAGTGATGGAACCTGAAGATGCCGCCCGGATCTTTCAGGGGCTCGACATGCCGGTGCTGATGCAGGTGGTCGAGCGCATGAAGGAACGGCGGACCGCCCCGATCCTGGCGCAGATGGACCCGGTCAGGGCACGGGCGGTGACGACTCAACTCGCCGAGCGGCGCAAGCTGCCGCCCGGTGCCGAAGGCGCAGCGGAGGACGGGGCACTCGCGAACCCGGCCGATCCCGGAACTGGCAACTGAAGAACCAACGGAGTGGGACCCCTATGAGTGTCGACCTCAACATGCCGATCCTGATCGTCGACGACTACAAGACGATGCTTCGGATCATCCGTAACCTGCTGAAGCAGCTTGAGTTCAACAATGTTGACGAGGCGACGGATGGTGGCATGGCGCTGCGCAAGCTGCGCGAGAAGAAGTATGGTCTGGTGATTTCCGACTGGAATATGGAGCCGATGACCGGGCTTCAGCTTCTGAAGGAAGTGCGCAAGGACGTAAAGTTGAAGGATACCCCCTTCATCATGATTACCGCCGAAAGCAAGACCGAGAACGTGCTGGCGGCGAAGGAGGCGGGTGTGAACAACTATATCGTCAAGCCGTTCAATGCCGAGACTTTGAAGATGAAGCTGACGAGCGTGCTCGGTCCCTTCTGACGTCGCGGTTTTCTGTATCAACCTCTCCGGATCGTGCCGGGTGCGGCTTGAACCGCCCCGCTGGCATCCCGGCGCCGCCGGCCCTTCGCGGGCTCATCGGGAGCATCGTGCGATGAACGTCAAAGGCAATCTGCGTGCCGATCTGCAACAGCGTATCGACCTGTTGCGCGCCGAGCGGGGCGACAACGTCCGCCTGTCCGAGGTGACTGAGGTGGTCGAGGCGCTGCTTGGCACTATGGACGGTGATATCACCGTCCAGGAATTGCAGCTCTATGGCGAGCTCAACGAGCTTGCTACTTATATCCAGCGCGCGAAGGCCGAGATTGCCGAACTCAGCCCGCACGAGATCCGCACCGATCATATTCCGTCGGCGACCGACGAGCTGGACGCGATCATCGGTGCCACCGAGGTCGCGACCAGCAACATCCTCGACGCGGTCGAGACCATTGAAGCGTCGCTCGACGGCCTGCATGGCGAGGCGCCGGACCGCATGCGCGATCAGGTGACCCGGATCTACGAGGCGTGCAACTTCCAGGACGTCACCGGTCAGCGGATCGGCAAGGTGGTCAAGACCTTGAAGTATATCGAGGTCAAGATCGACGCGATGATCTCGATCTTCGGCGATGTCGATCAGGCATCGGGCAAGGCGTCCGACGATCCGACTCACAAGAGCTGGAAGGATGTCGTGGCCCGCGTCGATGACGACCAGACCCTTGAGGGGCCGGCCTCGAACGACGATGCGATCCGCCAGGAGGATATCGACGCCCTGTTCGACTGAGCCCTGTTTCGACTGAGACTGTCCGGACATGCCGGCGCGCGGCCATCTGGCCGCCAGCCGGCCCGGATCTGTCCACCGCAGCCTGAGGGAGCGCCACCATGCAGGACGAGGGACGTCATCCGGTGCGCAAGCATGCGGACACGAACGTCGCCCTTTATCTGGGGCTTTACCTCATTCTGTTGTCGTTCTTCATCATGCTGAACGTGATTTCCCATGTCAGCGACCATCGGGTGAAGGCAACCGTCGACAGCCTTCAATCCACCTTCGCGACGGAAACCCAGTCGGAAGGCCGGATTGAATCGCTGGCCATCCTGTATGGTCCGGGCAGCATTTCCGAAGCGTTCCAGAATGCCCTGTTCGAACTGCTTCAGGCGGCGATCCCCCATGCGCGGGTGCAGTCTTTCGACAACGGCAACGTGCTTCAGGTGCGCGTGCCGATGGCCGACGTGTTCTATGAAGGGGAACCCCGGGTGCTGCCGCAGGTGACCGGCCTGCTCGACCGGGTGTCCGATCTGCTGGTGACACGCGGGACCGAGGTCCGCGAGGTGGTGTTCAGCATCGGCCTTGGCGGCGGGCCCAGTGATGGCGAGGAGCGGATGGGCATTCTGCGCGCCGGTGTTCTGGCGCGGACCGTGGTGTCGCATGGCGTGCCTGAGCGATTGATAGCAACCGGCATCGGCGACCAGTCCGGCAACGATCTGGTGATTGAATTCCGCATGGGCAGCCCGCCGCAGATCGGTACGGTCCCGATTGACGCCGGTCGCGGCCGATGAAGCAGCCGCAGCGCATGACGCCCGCCCGCCCGATCGACGCCCCTCCCATCGAGGATGATGACGACGCCCCGATCCACGGCGCGCCGGCAAAAGCGGACTGGATGTACACCTTCGCCGATCTGGTGTCGCTGCTGCTGACCTTCTTCGTCATGCTGTTCGCCATGTCGTCGCTCCAGGATGACCGGTTCCGCGAGGTGGCCAATTCACTCGGCGCACGCTTGAACCTGACCCAGTCTGTGCCGGCCCCGCAGCCATCGGCATCCGTCGACATGCCGAGCGTGCTGATCCCGCGTGCCGTCGACCTGGATTATCTGCGCCGGATCATCGGCGCCAAGCTCGCCCAGTTGCCGGCGCCTGAGAAGATCAACGATCTGGAACTGGTCCACGCCAATGGCCGGGTGACGCTGTCGCTGCCGGCCGACACCCTGTTCGCGCCAGGCAGTGCCGCGCTGTTGCCGGCCGGGCGCCGCAGCCTGATCCTTCTGGGCGAGAGCCTGTCGGTTTTCGCCAACCGGATCACGGTGGAAGGACATACCGATCCGGTGCGGATCGAGACCGACCGCTATCCGTCGAACTGGGAGTTGTCGATCGATCGTGCCGCCACTGTCGCACGGGTCTTGCGCCAGAGCGGCTACACGAGGACCATAGCGACCTATGGTCACGGGTCGTCGCGGTTCGACGATGTGGATATCCGGCTGCCGCGCGACCAGCGTTACGCAAGAAGCCGCCGCGTGGACGTGGTGATCGATGAGCCGGAAGCGGAGGGCTTCGGATCGTGAGTGATCTGAAGGGAGGCGGCAGGCAAGAGGTGCGGCGGAGATCCGCGGCCTGGCTGGTGATGGCCTTTTCCGCCACCATCCTGCTGTCGGTCGGCCTGATGCCGCGGGCCGACGCCCAGCAGACATTGACACCACAGGCCCAGGGCGGGCAGCTTCAGGGAGATCAAGCCCCGCCGGCGCAGACAGTGCGGTCCCTGCCGGATATCCGGGTGCGGACCGGGCTGCACCCCACCTTTGGCCGCATCGTCTTCGACTGGACCGGCCGGGTCGGCTATGAGGTGAATGTCGATGGCAATGCCCTGACCATCCGCTTCGACCAGCCGGTGACCATCGATGTCAGCAACGTGCCGGTGCGGTTGGGCCGTTACGTCGCCGCGGCCGCCGTCGAGACCGGGGATAATCGCACCGCCGCCGGCTTCACGGTGAAGGCGGATGCCCGCATCAGGCATTTCTACGTCGGCAACCGGGTGGTGATCGACATCTACGAACCGGCCGATGCGGCCGCACGGGCGGCAGGGCAGGCGCCGATCGCCGATCTGGCGCAACTGGTGGGCCGGCCGGCGCAGGCGGCGCCTGAGCCCTTGCCGGCCGAGCCGGCGCCACCCGTTCAGATCGCGACCACGCCCGGTGGCCCCGCCCAGCCGCTGGATCTGCCACCGCCGGTGCCGCCGGCGGCACCACCGCCCGCATCCGGTTCCCCTGCCTCCGAGCCCCCCGTTCCTGGCTCCACCGTTCCTGGCCCCTATGTTCCTGGTCAGGTGGCGGGCGATGGCGGCGGCGACGAAAGCACCGGTGTCACCATCACCACCAGCCCCACCGATCGCGGCGTGCTGATCGATTTCGCCTGGGCCGGCACGGCGCCGGCGGCGGCGGTGTTCCATTGGGGCGATGTCACCTGGATCGCCTTCGACCGGCCGGCCAATGTCGCCACCGCCGATCTGACCGGCGGATCGGCCGGGCAGATCCAGCGGGTGATGGTGGTCGACAATCCCGACCGGTCGCTGCTGCTGCGGCTGGACACCCGGCCGGGCCTGCGGCCGCATGTGCGGCGCGATGAGAACACCTGGCGCGTCCGGCTGCTGGAAGATGCACCATTGCCCGACCAGCCGCTGATCATGACCGGCGGCGCATCGGGCGGGCTGGTCATCGAGGGCAGTGACGGCGCCGCCGCCATCAATGCCATCGACCCCATATCCGGCATCCGGATGATCGTGGTACCGATCCGTGGCTCGTCGCGGGGCGTCGTTCCCGGCCGGCAGTTCGTGCCGTTCGACCTGCTGGAAACCGCTCAAGGGGTGGCGATCCGCCCCCGCCCCGATGCCCTGCCGGTGGCCAGTCGTCGCGGTGGCGTGGAAATCGGCGGCGGCGGCGGTCTGGCGATTTCCGCCGATGCGCTGGCGCCCGCGGCTCTGCCGCCATCGCCATTGGCACCGGTGCTGGCCGAGACCGAGGCAACCCGTCTGCTGACCGAAATGGCCATCGGCGGCCGTGACCCGTTCGATTTCGCCCGCTGGGTCCGCTCGCCCGAACTGATCGCGGAAACCCGGCAGGCTTTGCAGCAGGCGGTCGTGTCGGTGGCGCCACCCCTGCGCACCGGGCCGCGGCTGACGCTGGCGCGGTTTCTGCTGGCCAATGGTTTCGCGGCCGAGGCGATGGGCGTGGTCGAAACCGCGATGTCTCGCGAACCGGCGATCGCCGACCGGGTCGACGTCGTGGCGCTGACCGGGGCCGCGGCCTATATGCAGGGCCATTACGATCAGGCTGAAACCGCGTTCAACGACGCGCGTTTCGATCAGGATCCGGCCTATGCGCTGTGGCGGGCCGCGGTGGCCGCGGGCCGCGAACGTCACAACGTCGTGGGAGAATTCGCCTCAGGCGGCGTCAATGTGCCGATCGATTTCCCGACACCGCTGCGGGCGCAGATGCTGATCAGCATCGGCCATTCCACCCTGGCGAGTGGCCGCCTGGAAGCCGGGCGCGCCATGATCGACAACCTGACGCAGATGAGCCTCGATCCCAAACAGGCGGCGATGGTCGAATATCTGTCGGCGCTGGCCGACAAGGTGGAGGGCAATGCGGATATTGCGATCGACCGTTGGCGGGCGATCGCAGATGCCGGTGTCGACCGCAAGGTTTCGGTGCTGGCGAGGCTGGCGCAGATCGAGACGGCGGTCGAGACCGGCAGCATGAAGCCGGCCGATGGCGCGGCGGCGATCGACAAGCTGCGTTTCGACTGGCGTGGCGACCAGATCGAGATGAACATGCTCAAGATTCTGGGCGAGATGCGCGAGAAGGCCGGCAACTATCACGGCGCGCTCGGCGCCTGGAAAGAGGCGGTGACCTATTATCCGGACGCGCCGCAATCGGCGGAACTGGCCAGACGCATGAGCGATACCTTCGTGTGGCTGTTCGTTGAGGGCGGATCATCGAAGCTGGCGCCGCTCGATGCCCTGGCGCTGTTCTATGACTATCGCGAACTGACCCCGGTTGGGGAGCGCGGCGACGAAATGATCCGGATCATGGCCGACAAGCTGGCGGCCGTGGATCTGCTGGATGAGGCGTCCGAACTGCTGCGCCATCAGGTCGCCTTCCGTCTGAGCGGCGCCGATCGCTCGCGGGTCGGTGCGCGTCTGGCGCTGATCCGGCTGCTTGATGGCGACCCGGCCGGTGCCCGTCAGGCCCTTCAGGACAGTGTCACCGCCGAGATGACCCCGGCCCTTATCAACCAGCGCCAGCGCCTTGAAGCGCGTGCCCTGGCAGATCTGGGTGAATTCGATGGCGCGCGCGCGGCGATACAGGGCGATGATGGCGCCGAAGCACGACGGCTGCGCGCCGAGTTCGCCTGGACCCAGGAGAACTGGGCCGCCGCCGCCGACGCCTATCGCCGGGTCATCGAGCCGCTGATCGCCAATCCGGCGGCCCGGGTCGACGACGTGGCCGCACGTGAAACCCTGAAGGCCGCGATCGCGGCGGTGCTGGCCGGAAACGACGCGCTGCGCCGCGATCTGCGCCGCCAGATGGGGGAGCGCATGTCCAATACCGCCGTTGCCGGCGCCTTCCGCTTCGTCACCGACCCGATTGCCCGGCCGGAAAGCGCCGATTTCAGGTCGGCGCTGGGCCAGATTGGCAGTTATGAGAGCTTCCTGGCCGCCTATCGCCAGCAGGTCGCGACCCAGCGCCTGAGCACGATCAACTGATCGGTGCGCCCCGGCCGTGGCAGGCCGGTGCGGCCATGGCCTTGCGGTGGCGGTGCATTCGGCTAGGATGCCGGCCGCTGCATCGATCGCCATCCGGCAGCTAGAGCCATTGTCGCGTCATCTGGTTCACGGAAATCGCTCTAAGTTATTCGTTTATCGAGCATCTTCACCCGATCAGGTGGAACCACCTGATCGGGATCTGCTCTAACCCCTTTGCCGCCTCCGGAGCCTTGTCGGTACCTTGACCACCAGATCCACCACCCCGCCCAACACGCCCAGCCATCGCGCCATCTGGCCCGTTCCCGAGCTGATGATCACCGAGGGCTGGGGCGATTACGCGCTGCTCGACAGCGGCCATGGTCGCAAGCTGGAGCGTGCCGGCCGGATGACCGTGATCCGGCCCGAGCCACAGGCGATGTGGTCGCCGGCACTGACCGCAGCCGAATGGGACCGTGCCGATGCGATGTTCGATGCCGACAAGGCATCCGACGACGATGGCGGCCGCTGGGATTTCGCCCGCCGCGACATGCCCGAGACCTGGCCGATGCGCTTTCAGGGGGTCGGCTTCCTGGGCCGGTTCACGCCGTTCCGGCATCTGGGCTTCTTTCCGGAGCAGGCGACGCAATGGGGCTGGATGCTGCCGCGATTGAAGGCGCGGGTGGCCGAGGGCGGGCCGCCGCCGCGGCTGCTGAACCTGTTCGGCTATACCGGTGTGGCATCGCTGGTCGCCGCGGCTGCCGGTGCCGAGGTGGTGCATGTCGATGCCTCGAAGAAGGCGGTGATGCAGGCACGCGAAAACCAGTCGGCGGCGGGCCTCGATCACCTGCCGGTGCGCTGGCTGGTGGAAGATGCGCGGAAATTTCTGGCCCGGGAGGTGCGGCGCGGCAACCGTTATGACGCGATCCTGCTGGATCCGCCCAAATTCGGCCGCGGTCCCAAGGGCGAGGTGTGGAAACTGTTCGACGACCTGCCGCCGATCCTGGCCGATGTCGCGGCAGTGACGGCACCCGACGCCCTGTTCGTGATCCTGACTGCCTATGCCACCCGTCTGTCTTCCGCAGCCCTGGCCGGGCTGATGGGCGAGCATATGGCGCGGCTGGGGGGCAGGGTGTTTTGTGGCGAGATCGCCACCGCCGAATTATCGGCCGGCCGGGTGCTGCCCACCGCCCTGTTTGCCCGCTGGATGTCGGATCGGGCGCTGGCGACCGATCCAGCGATTGCCGCCGCATCACCCGACCCTGCGCGAGGTGCCTGACATGTCCGACAGCTTCGACGCGAAACCGGTCAGCAGCCTGTCCAATCCGGCGGTGAAGCGGCTGGCCGGCCTGCATCTGAAGAAGAACCGCGAGGCGAGCGGCCTGTTCCTGGTGGAAGGGTTGCGAGCGGTGATCGAAGGGGTGGAACTGGGCTTCCACCTGGACGAACTGGTCTTCGTCGAGCGGCTGCGCGACCTGCCGCCGGGGCGCAGGCTGGCCCGGCTGATTGCCGGCACCGGCGCCCGGGCGCTGGAGGTGACGCCGGAGGTGATGATTAAGATCGCCCGGCGCGACAATCCGCAAACCGTGATCGGCGCCTTCCACAGGCGTGATCACGGCCTGGATGCGGTGACACCGGCCCCCGGCGCGCTGTGGGTGGTGCTGGAGGGCATCAAGGATCCTGGCAATCTGGGGACGGTCCTGCGCACGCTCGACGCGGTGGGCGGCGATGGCGTCGTTCTGGTGGGCGACACCTGCGACCCCTGGTCGGTGGAGGCCGTACGTGCCACCATGGGATCGCTGTTCGTGAACCGGATCGTGCGGACAACGAAGGCCGGCTTTCTCGATTGGCGGCGGGACTGGACCGGTCGGGTGGTCGGCACGGCGCTGACTGCGGCGGTCGATTACCGGACGGTGGATTATCGCCCGCCTATGCTGGTGATGATGGGCAATGAACAATCCGGCCTGCCGCCCGAGATGGTCGCGGCCTGCGACCAGACCGTGAAGATCCCGATGCTGGGCCGGGCCGACAGCCTGAACCTGGCGGTGTCGACCGGTATCATGCTCTATGAGGTGGTTCGCGGCCGTCATCCGCTGCGCGAGGCTTGACCAGAAGGCGGGGCTTGAGAGGGAGGAGAGGATGGCGACGCATGACGCATCGGCTGCATTTGCGGCGCTGGGCCTGCCCGGCGCGCTCGACCTTCTGCGCCATACAGGGGCGGCTGGTGCCGCCGGGGCGGCGCCTCGGGCCGGGATTGACCCCGCGGCCACCATCGCGGCCCTCATCGATGCCGGTGTTCTGCACGACCGGGGCGGCCGGCTGGTTCTCGACCGGGCGTGGGTGCTGGCCCTGGCCGATCTGATCACCGAGCCGCTGACCCTGAGCACTGACCCGCTGTTCACCATTCCCCGGATGGGCTGATCCGCGTCAACGCCGCCCCAGCCTGACGCCGGCCGCGGACAGCGCCATGCCCGCCAGCATCAGCGGCGTGATCGGCTGACCCAGCACGATCCAGGCCATCACGGCGGTGGCGGACGGCACCAGAAAGAACAGGCCGGCGGCGCGCGCGGCGGTGCCCTGGCGCATCAGCAGGCCCAGCAGGGCAATGGCGCCGATCGAGTTCACCACCGCCAGCCACAGCACCGCGGCCGCGACCTCGCCGCTCCACAGCACATGGCCGGTTTCCAGCAGCAGCGCCGCCGGCACCAGCACCAGACCGCCGGCTGCGGTCTGTACGGTCCCCGCGAGCCGGAGATCCAGCCCGGCACAGAACCGCTTCTGCCACACCGTGCCCAGGCTGAGGCCCAGCAGGCCCAGCACCACCAGGCCATAACCGACGGCCGGGCCGCCGACACCGCCCGCCAGCCGTGGCCCCACCACCAGCGCCACGCCGGCGATGCCCAGGCCCAGCCCCGCCAGATGCCGGGGCCGGGGCCATTCGTTCAGCATCGGCCCGGCCAGCACCGTCACCACCACCGGCATCAGGCCGATGATCAGCGCCGCCGCCCCGGCGGAAACGCCGGCCGCCATGCCGCTGTACAGCCCGCCGAATTGCAGACCGTGCATCAGCATGCCGGTGATCGCCGCATGGACGATCAGCCCGCGCCGTACAGGCCGGATCGCCCCGGTGCCCCAGGCGATTGCCGCCATCAGCGCTGTGGCGATGGCGAAGCGCAGCACGCTCATGGTCAGCGGCTCGATGCCGCCGAGGGCGATGGCGCCGCCGATATAGCCAGTGCTCCACAGCAGCACGAATGCCCCCGGCATCAGCTGCCGGCCGGGTGCGGCCGGTGGTGCCCCGGCATCGGCGGCGAGGGCGGAGGCGGGCAGAGATGTTGGTGCGGGACGGGATGGACACACGGACATGGTGCGGGTCTCCGGGGGCCGCGCGGTCGTGGCGGCGGTGGCTGACCCCGGGAGTGTGGTTCCTGACCCAAGTTCTTGCCAAATCGAAAGGTCTGATCCACCCTATCACCAATGCTTATAGCTTTCAGGAGCCGCCGATGGCCCGGCCGGATGTCGACATCGTGCTGTTGCGCAGCTTTCTGGCGGTGCTCGACGAAGGTGGTTTCGCACGGGCCGCGGCGGTGATCGGCCGAACCCAACCCGCGGTCAGCCAGCAGATCCGCCGGCTGGAGGATCTGCTTGGCTGCAGGTTGATCGAACGCGCAGCCCCGGGCCGGGCCCAGGCGCCGCGCCCGACCGAGGCGGGGGAGCGGCTGGCCGGTCAGGCGCGGCGGCTGATCGGCATGCATGATCGTATGGTGGCCGATCTGACCGGCGCGGCGCCCGTGGCTGCCGTGCTCCGGCTTGGCATGCATCAGCATGCGAGTGACGCGGTTCTGGGTCGGTTGGTGGCCGAAGCCGGACGCCTGCGGCCGGGGCTTGCCCTGGACCTGCGCATCGGTGCCACCGCCCAGATCACGGCCGATCTTGCGGCCGGGCAACTGGACCTGGCCTTCATGCTGCTGACCGAGGATGCGGACGACCGGATGGAGGGCGCTGGTGCAGGTGACGCTGGCCCCCGCGGGCAGGACACCGGTGCTGCAGGGTCGGTGCCGGTGCTGTGGCGTGGTGATGCGCCAGCGCTCGTCGCCGATCCGGACATTGCCTTGCCAGTGGTGGCGTTTCGGGCGCCCTGCGTGTTTCGCGCTGCCGCCGTCGCGGCTTTGGGCCGCGCCGGTCGCCGATGGCGCCTGGCCCACGAGGCGACCGATGCTCGCTCGCTGATGGCGGCGTTGAGCGCCGGGCTTGGCATCGGCGCGGTTCCCGGCATCGGCCGCTATGACGGTCTGCCGACGGCACCGGCGGCACTCGATCTACCGCCTTTGCCGCGCGCGCGGCTTCAGGCGACGGCGTCCACGGCGATCGGCCACGCCTTGCTGGCGCCGCTGGCTGCGATCGCGGCACCGGATGCCTGATCCCGCCTGGCCATCACGGGCCGGTTGGCGACCATCAAGGGCGTTGACGCAGAGCGCATGCCGCACCGACACTGCCGGGTACTGCATGTTTCAGACAAGGCGGGACTGATGCACGAGCGCCGCGGCGAGACGGCCGAGCAGACGGCCGACGAGAGCGCCCGGCGGATTGAGGCCGTGGGCGCGGAAACCCGTGCCATGGCGGCGCGTTACGAGGCATTGTTCACCGATCTTCGCGCAGCCGTCCGCGCCCACGCAGTCACTGCCGCGGACCCGGCCGCTGCGGCGGCGGCGGCCAATCTTGTCGCCGGACGCGCGGCACAGGCCCTGCACAGCGCATTTCCGCGACAGCGCGCCATGGCGTGCCGGACGGGATGTGCCATGTGTTGTCACCTGCAGGTGCATGTACCGCCGCAATCCGCCTTTCTGATCGCACGCCACATCACCGAACATTTCGATGCCGGCCAACGCGCGGCGCTGATGCGGCGCCTGGAAGCGGCGGTGGCGACGCTGAACGCCGCTGCGGATCCGTCGCAGGTCCGGCAACCCTGCGCCCTGCTGGGGCCTGACAATGCCTGCATGGTGTATGCCGTGCGGCCGTTGTCGTGCCGCGCCTTCACGTCGGTGTCCGCAGAACGATGCCGGACGGCGATTTTCGAGACCACCTCCGGCTCAGGGGCGGTGGAGCAGGATCCCGGCCATTTCCGGTTCTTTGCCGAAGCGACCATTGCATTGCTGGACGCGGCCGAGGCGACGGGGCGGCCGGGTGATCAGGCCGATCTGTGTGTCGCTCTGCTGGCCATCCTGAACGATCCGGATCTGGAGCGCCGCTGGCAGCAGGCGGGTATGGCTGATCGCTGACGGCACGGCCCGCCTGCCTGCCTGCTTATCGCAGCGACCTTCCGCGCCAGTTATTCCCGATCGCCATCTCGCCTCCGCTTGCGAGCGCGGTGCTGCCAAGCACAGTCGGCAGGTCGGTGCTGATGAACTGTCGGACCAGATCGACCGTGTCTCCCTGGCCGGCGCAGGGTGATGCCTGACGGACCTCACCGCTCAGGGTCTGCCAGCTGCACAGCCGGTTCAGTACGAATACATGATCGGCCGGCATCATCTGGCTGACACTGAAGCTGGCCTCGACGGCGCAATCATAGCTGCCGGAGGCTGTCAGGCCACGCTGGATCTTGGTGCAGCGCTGCGCCTTTTCTCCGGTGATCCGCCCATCCTCTCCAACCAGCAGGACCACGACATTGGTCTGCGCATAGGCGCCGAACAATCTGGGGACAGCCCACATGTCGAGCGAGAGCTGGCCGGTGCCGTCGGGACGCGGGGTCAGCCGCATGCGCACACCCCCATCGGCGAAGCGGTTGGCCGTATCGGACAGGGCGATGGCGACCGGATGCTGCGGGGGCTTTGCAGCCGGTGCGACCGCCATGGTGGTCGGCGCCGTTGCGGTGCCGGATGCTGTCACCACCGAAGGCGGCCCGTCCGCGACACAGGCGGCCAGCGTCATGACAGCCAGGGCGCAGAGCGGAACCCTGTCGCCGCTCTGCCGGACGTTGCGGATATGGGATGTGGACATCCAAGCCATCGTCGCCGTTCCCCCGAAGACATATCGCAGTGCAGCATAGCATCGAAATGATGAAAGTATGCCGCCTGTTCAGGGGGACCGGCAGATATGGCGCAGATGGGGACGGTATTGTTAGCGTTCAGCCACCGAAACTGCGCACGAGGCTGCTTGAGATCATCGACCAGCCATCGATGAGGACGAAAAAGATCAGCTTGAAGGGGAGAGAGATCATCACCGGCGGCAGCATCATCATGCCCATCGACATCAGCAGCGATGCGACCAGCATGTCGATGATCAGAAACGGAAGAAAGACCAGAAAGCCGATTTCGAACGCGCGCCGCAACTCGCTGACCATAAAAGCCGGAATCAGAACCTGAAGCGGGACGTCTTCCACAGTGGTTGGTTCAGGCGTCAGCGCTGCCATTTCGACAAAGGCGGTCAATTCCTGTTCGCCCACATGGGCGGTCATGAAATCGCGAAATGGCGTCGAAATGAGGGGGAAGGCTTCTTCCTCGGAGATGTCCTCGGCAAGCAGCGGTGCCACGCCTTCGGTCCATGCCCGATCGAAGGTCGGTGTCATCACGAAACCGGTGAGGAAGATGGCAAGCCCGATCAGCACCGCGTTGGGCGGTGTCTGCTGCACGCCAAGCGCGCTGCGCAACAGCGAAAGCACCACCACGATCCGGGTAAACGAGGTCACAGCCACCAGCAGCCCCGGCGCCAGGGACAGCACGGTCACCAGGGTGACCAGCTGAATGATCCGACCGGTGAAGCCGCCCGGATCCTCGGCGCCCATGTCGAGCGTGACCGATTGAGCCAGTGCCGGAATGGCCGGCACCGTCACCGTCAGCAGAACGATGCCCAGAATGCCCGACAGACGCCACGCACGGGCTGTCAGGCCGGTGGTCCGGCCCTTGATCGGCATCGGCCGCGGCGGATGCCGCAAGGCCGATGTCACCGGTCCAGCTCCGGCGGAATCCGGCGCGTCTGCGGCCGCAGGCCATGGCGCGGTTCGCCGCCACGGCGGTCCACCCGCAACACCGGGCCATCATCCTCGTCGTCGTCATAGATCGGATCATGTCGTCCGGCCGTGCCCGCCGCGCCATAGCCAGCACCCGGCATGACGCGCACAGGCGTGTCGGCACCGGCCATCGGATCCGTGACGGGAATGTTCCGCTCGACCACCAGATCAGCGTCGCCGCCGATCAGCAGCAGGTGTTCCACATCATCGCGGCGCACCAGGATCAGCCGGCGCTTGGGGTCGACCTGGCGGGTTTCCACCACGGTCACGCGCCGGCCGCGACCGCGGGCGGGGGCGCCCGACCGGTCTCCCCAGCGCCGGACGCCCAGAGCGACCAGCCCGATCAGGCCGGCCACCAGCGCCAAGCCCAGAACAGTGCGCAGAATCTCGATCGATGTCATTCAAGCAGTCCGGCAGATGACAGGGAAGACGGGGAAGCGGGTATGGTCAGGAATGCGTGCGCCGTTCAGCGCCCGTCCGGGCGCCCATAAGCGGCCGTGGCGCGTTGGCGGGCAGTGAACCCGTCCATTTCCTTGCGGGTCTCGGCGAACACCGCGCGCATCTCGCGCTCCAGTACCGTCAGGGCGTCGATCAGCCCCAGCATCCGCGGGCGGATGCCGTCGCCGCTGCCGGGCGGCAAGGCGTTCAGGTTCTGGCAGAAGCGGTTCACCCGCGCCTCGACGCTGGCAAGGTCGACGGCGTCGCCGCGAGCAAGAATGGCCCGCGCGGCAGCGATCTCGGCGGCAATGGCATCCAGAGCCGCCGCGGGATCGCGCGGATAGCCGTCGGTGTCCTGTTGCTGCGAACCAGTGCCATGATCGCCCGTGCCATGATGGCCCGAAGCGCTCTGGCCGGTGCCGCTGTCCATGGGGTGTCGGCTGCCCTGATGGGGCGTCATCGACCCGGTCCTCCGTCAGTCGTCCTGGCCGGCCACGCGGCCGCCCGTGCTGTTGGTCTCGCCCAGACGGCCATTCAGCCGATACAGATGAGCAAGGATTTCGGCCACGGCGGCGAATGCGGCCGGCGGTATCGGGCTTTCGGGCTCCAGAGCGTCGAGGACTGCCGCCAGATCTTCATCGCGCCGCACCGGAATGCCCGCGGCGAAAGCCATGGCGAGGATCTTTTCAGCAAGAACCCCATGACCCGCGGCCACCACGGTTGGCACCGCGTCGCCTTGGGGGTCGAAGCTCAGGGCCACCGCCACCTGGCGTGTCGGCCTGTCGGTCATGGCCCGGCGCTCATCGGTTGTCGCTCCTGGCATGGCATCCGCCGGCCGGAGCGCGGCACCGCCTTCTGAGGCTGGAGTCTTCGACGTCATGGTCACTGTTCTGATCATGGCCCCTTCCGTGTCGGCGTGCAACGATCATGGCCGATCCGCCGCCGGTGTCGCCGGGGTCGAGGGGAGCTTTACGGGGCGTCGGGGCTGCGGGCGATGAAGGCCGGCTGGTCGGGCTCCGCGTCCACGGCCGCCTCGTCCAGCCCCAGAGCCGCCCGGTTCTCGGCCTGGACCCGGTCATAGACCTCGCGGCGCAGAACGGTGGCATCTGCCGGAAAGGCCAGACCCAGGCGCACGGTCTTGCCGCGCACCTCAACGACGGTCACCTCGATCTCGTCGTTGATGATCACGGCCTCACCGACCTTGCGGGTCAGGTACAGCATCGATGGCCCTTTCCAATCATGATGCGCTGAACGATATGTCCGGTGGCGAAGGATGAAGAGCGGGCTCTGGTGATCCGCCCACAGCCGGATCCTCCGGCGCGCCTGCCATGCTTGATCCGGCCCGTCGATCGCTTTACGCTTTCTTAAGGCCGATGGGTATCTTATTGATCCATCGGTCCGCAACGGGCATCCTCATCTGCCTGTACACCTGCTGCGGCCCGACAGAGAAGCCTGTTACGACACAGCCTGTCACGACACGGGATTATGGTGGCGGCACGTCCCGCCACGGACCTTGGCCCTGACAGGTTCCTACCGGGCCGAAGATGCCGTTCCACAGGCAGCCCTGTTGGCGATGAACCACCCTGTGGAAGACCCGATTGAAGACCGCACGATCCGCGACGGTGCAAGCCCGCACCGTTTGCAGGATATCCGATCAAGCCGGACCCGACGATGGACATAACGCGCATACCACTGTTCGACGCCGTAACAAAGCGGCTCGGCTGGCTGACGGACCGGCAGGCGGTGCTGGCGCAGAATATTGCCAACGCCAATACGCCGGGCTACAAGCCGCGGGATCTTCGGCCCGTCGATTTCGGCGCAATGGCGGAGCAATCTGCCGGTGGCGGGACAGGTATGTCCGGCACCCTGAAGATGACCGCCACCAACGCCCATCACATGGGGCCGGCCGGCGGTGGCTCGGATGCCCGTGCCGTCGATGACCGCAAGCCTGTCGAGGTCAGCATCGACGGCAACAAGATCAACATCGAAGACCAGGCGATGAAGATTGCCGACACTGCGGCATCGTTCCAGCTTGCAACCAGCCTGTACAAGAAGCATATCCAGATGATCCGCACGGCTCTTGGGAGTGGTGGCGGTGGTGGTGGCTGACAGAATGGCGGATGCCCGTGCCTGATCGCGTGTCTGTGATAGGCCGTCGACGGCCGATCTACGAGATCCATGACCTGTTCGGGGAGGCGACGCGATGGATTTGATGAAGACCATGCGGATCTCTTCCGCCGGTATGCAGGTGCAATCGGAACGCCTGCGGGTGGTGGCCGAGAATCTGGCCAATGCCGACAGCACGGCGACCGAAGCCGGCGGCGAGCCGTATCGTCGCCGCACGGTGACATTTGCCGAGGGACTCGATCGCGAACTGGGCCTGTCGACTGTGCGCATCAGCCGCTTCGGCACTGACCAGTCCGCCTTCGGCCGTGAATACGACCCGGGCCATCCGGCGGCGGACGAGAACGGCTATGTGTTGATGCCGAACGTCAACCCGGTGGTCGAAATGGTTGACATGCGTGAAGCCCAGCGCGGATACGAAGCCAATCTGAGCGTCATCGAGACCACGCGGATGATGTTGCAGAAGGCCATCGATCTGTTGCGGTGAACGGCCGTGACCGCTTGACAGCCCTGCCTGAACATGGACGGACCAGACCAATGGATGCCAAGTTCGCCTCTGCCGCAGCCGCCTATGCCAATGCCGCCCGCGGGCTGAAGGTTCCGGGCGCCGCTGGTGGTGACACCGCCGGGACGTCGGGGGCCGGCGGCTTTGCCGATATGGTTCAGGACGTTGTCGGCCGCACTGTCGACAGCAGCCGTGCCTCGGAGCGGGCGAGCCTGGGCGCGATTTCCGGCACCGCCAGCCTGCACGAGGTGGTGACGTCGGTTTCCGCCGCCGAGGTTTCGTTGCAGACCGTGGTGGCGATCCGCGACCGCGTGATCGGCGCCTATCAGGAAATCATGCGGATGCCGATCTGACGGCGGCATGAGCCCCGGAGGACACGGTGAACGCGCCATGACGTCCCCATGATGCCCAACGAGGCCCCATGACGCCCAACGAGGCCATCGACATCGGGCGCGAGGCGCTCTGGGTCATGATCAAGCTCGGCGCACCGGTGATGCTGGTGGCGTTGACGGTTGGCCTGGTGATTTCGCTGATCCAGGCTTTGACCCAGATTCAGGAAATGACCCTGTCCTTCGTGCCGAAGATCATCGCCATCGTCGTGGCGCTGGTGATCTTCCTGCCGTTTATGTGGACTGGCCTTGCCGATTACACGGCGGTTCTGTATGCGCGCATTCCAGCGATCGGTGCCGCACCATAATCGGCCAGGATTGATGGTGCCGTCCCGTCGGCTGGCGGGCCGGCATGACCGACCTGAAGCGGGAGCCAGACACGCCACATGCCGGAGATGCAGATCGAGCTGTTCTCGGTGATGCTGGTCTTCCTGCGGCTGGGGGCGGCGCTCACCCTGATGCCCGGCATCGGCGAGGCGACGGTTTCGACCCGCATCCGGCTGGTTCTGGCCATTCTGCTGTCGGTGGCGCTGGCGCCCACGATCGGAAATGAGATCCCGGCCACGCCGGACCAACCGGCCGAGATAGTACGGCTGGTGGCGATTGAAACCATGATCGGCGCGATGCTGGGCACGATGCTGCGCTTCATGGTGTCGGCACTGCATACCGCCGGTGTGGTCATCGCCATGCAGTCGGGCCTCGCCACCGCAATGATGTACGATCCCAATCAGCAGGCCCAGGGGGCACTGCCGGGCAATTTCCTGTCGGCACTGGCGCTGGTGCTGCTGTTTGGAAGCGGCATGCATCTGATGATGCTGGATGCGGTGGCGCAGAGCTATCGGGTGTTTCCGGTCGGCGAGGCCCTGCCGTTGGGCGATGCGGCCCAGTTGCTCGGGCGCCTGCTCGACGCGGCCTTCGTGCTGGCCACTCAGGTCGCCGCACCGCTGCTGCTGGTGGGCACGTTGTTCCAGGTGGCGCTGGGTCTTCTGGCGCGCCTGATGCCGACCATCCAGGTGTTCTTCATCGCCATCCCTATTCAGATGCTGATCGGGCTGAGCATCCTTGCAATCACCCTGTCGGCTGCCATGCTGGTCTGGCTGGACCGGTTCGGTATGCGGCTCGACAGCATGGTGCCGTAGGGTGGGTGAATGAGCGAGCAAAGCGAAGACGACAGCCAAAAAACCGAAGAACCAACGCCGAAAAAGCTGGAGGACGCTCGCAAGAAGGGCGAGGTCACCTATAGTCAGGAAATCAATCACTGGCTGATGCTGGTGGCCATCACCATCGTCATCGCCGCGGTTCTGCCGGCGGTCGTGCGCGACATCGGGGTTGGCCTGAAGACCCTTTACGCCGGTGTCGACAGGGTACCGATGGACCCGGGCGCCATCGGCAGGCTGCTGCGCGAGCTGGCCCTGCAGATGCTGCTCTGGCTGATGCTGCCGGTGCTGGTGTTCATGGTTGCAGCCCTGGCCTCGGGGCTGGCACAGCGCGGGGGCACGGTGTCGGCGGAATCGCTGAAGCCGTCGCTCAGCAAGATTTCGCTGATCGGCGGGCTGAAGCGGCAGTTCTCGGCCAAAGCCCTGGTGGAATTCCTGAAAGGGTTGATCAAACTGCTGATTGTTGCCGGCGTCTCCTGGCTGGTGGCGCGACCGCGGCTGGACGATCTGGACTTGGTGGCACGCGAGGCCCCGATCACGCTGATCGAGCGCATCGCCGATGACGCCTTCGTCATCGTGATGGCGGCAGCCTGCGTGATGAGTGTGGTGGGCGCCGCCGACTACGCCTTCCAGCGCTTTGAGTTCATGAAGAAGATGAAGATGTCTCAGCGCGAGGTTCGCGACGAGATGAAGCAGAGCGAAGGTGATCCGATCATCAAGTCGCGGCTGCGGCAGATCCGCATGGAACGCGCCCGCAAGCGGATGATGGCGGCGGTGCCGACCGCGGACGTTGTCATCACCAACCCCACGCATTTTGCGGTTGCCCTGAAATACGATCCGCCCAAAATGCCGGCGCCGGTGGTGGTGGCCATGGGCGTGGACGCGGTTGCCTTCCGCATCCGTGATCTGGCGCTGGAAAGCGGCGTGGCGGTGGTGGAAAATCCGCCGCTGGCACGGGCCTTGTGGGATACCGCCCAGATCGATCGCGAAATTCCGTTCGAGCATTATCAGGCGGTGGCGGAAGTGATCGGCTATGTATTCCGGGCGAAAGGCCGACGGGTGCGCGGATGAGCGTCTTCGTGGCATGATGTGGCGGCCGGCGCCATGCGAGCAGATGGCGGCGTGATGGCAGACGGAAGCGGATCGGGGTCGGGACCGGCATGGCGAGCGACAGCATGAAAGCGGCAGCGACGGCACTGATGCGCGATCTTGTTCTCGGAATCGCCGGCATCGCGGCGGTTGCGGGCGGTGCCGGAAGTGTGCTGGGGGGCATGGTGGCGGTCGTCCCCGCGGCTGTGGTCATCGCTGCGGGCCTGTTGCTGATCATCCTGGCCGGCACGCGGCTGGCGCGCAGTTGCATGCTGGCGATGGCGTCGGGTGACGTCGCGGCCGCGTGGGTGCCGGCATCCGCGGTCGTCGCGGCGATGCCTGGCACCGGGCTGCCGGAGGCATCCCGACGGGAGCCATCCGACGATCAGCCAGGTGTGATGCCCCGGCTGGTGATGGAGGACGGGCCGCCGGCCCTGGCCGAGGCACTGCCCGAAGGCCGGCTCGACCTCGATGTCATGCCGCAGGATACCAACGAGATCCGGTTTCGCCGGCTGTTCGATCTGGCACCGATCGGCATCGCGCTGGTCGACGATCGTGGTGGCATCATTGCCGGCAACGCGGCCCTGGCCCGGCTGGCGGGCGAAGAGGCATTGGAGCCGGACCAGACCCTTGCCGAGCTGATCGTGGCCGACCGGCGGTTCGCGCTGGCCGAGGCGCTGGACGGGGTGTTCAGGGGCACTGAGCGCCCGGGGGTGCCGATCGAGGTCTCTTTCCGCCAGCGGCCCGACCGGGTGGCCTCGCTGCTGCTGCGACGTGCCGATGAGGAACGCATGACGGCGGCGCTGGTCCATGTGATCGACGTCACCGAGCGCAAGGAACTTGAGGTCCAGTTCGCGCAGTCGCAGAAGATGCAGGCGGTGGGGCAGTTGGCGGGCGGCGTCGCCCATGATTTCAACAATCTGCTGACGGCGATGATCGGCTTCTGCGACCTGTTGCTGATGCGGCATCCACCCGGTGACGCATCCTTCGCCGACGTCATGCAGATCAAGCAGAACGCCAACCGTGCCGCCAATCTCGTGCGTCAGTTGCTCGCCTTCTCGCGCCAGCAGACATTGCAGCCACGTGTGCTGGACATCACCGACGTTCTGGCCGAACTGACCCATCTGCTGCGCCGGCTTCTGGGCGAGGCGATCGTGCTGGACGTGCATCACGGCCGCGATCTGGCGCCGGTCCGGGTCGATCAGGGCCAGCTTGAACAGGTGATCATCAACCTGGCGGTCAATGCCCGCGATGCGATGCCGAGCGGCGGGCAGCTCTCGGTCGCCACCCGCAATTTCGCCAGCGAGGACACGCTGGCGATGGATCGTGACTGGATGATGGCGGGCGGGCGCGAGCGGGTGCCGACCGGCGACTATGTGATGGTCGAACTGCGCGACACCGGATCGGGTATCCCGCGCGATATTCTGCCCAAGATTTTCGAGCCGTTCTTCACCACCAAGGCGGCCGGGCAGGGCACCGGGCTGGGGCTCGCCACGGCCTATGGCATCGTGCGGCAGACCGGCGGCTTCCTGTTCGTGCGCAGCGAGCCGGGGCGGGGCACGGCGTTCCGCATTCTTCTGCCACGCCATACCGAGGTCGAGACCACCGGTCTGGAGATCGATCTGGCGCCCGAGGCACCGGTGGCGCGCCGGTCCGATATCGGCGAGACCGGTGGACGTGTTCTGTTCGTGGAAGATGAAGCGCCGGTGCGTGCCTTTGCCGCCCGGGCGCTGCGCCAGCGCGGCTTCACCGTGGAAGAGGCCGAAAGTGCCGATGCCGCGGCCGCTCGCCTGGATGAACTGGTCGAGGCCGGTATCGACGTCATGGTGACGGATGTGGTCATGCCGGGCATGGACGGGCCGACCCTGGCCGAGAAGGTCCGCGAGCGGCTGCCGGGCATCTCGATCGTGTTCATCTCGGGCTATGCCGAAGACACCTTCCGGCGCCGTCTGGGCGACGACCCGAATGTGCGTTTCCTGCCAAAGCCGTTCAATCTGAAGCAGTTGGTTCAGACGGTGCGCGATGCCATGGACGAGGCCGTCGAATAACCGCTACAGATTGCAGATGCCGAATGCCGGGCATGATGATGAGCGGACGATGGACGGGGTGACGCCGGAGCCGTATCGGCTGCGGGGAGGGGACGGGATGCGCGGCGCGAAACCGCTCCGGCGTCGGCTGGCGAGGGACCGGCGCCTCAGGTCGCGCGGGTCCGCCGCCAGGTCTCTTCAAAATTGCTCCAGGCGGTGAGGAAGGCCTCTTTCTTCTCGTCAAACCGCCGATCGGGTGCCGCCTGCAGTTCCTGATAGCGCTGGGTGACGTCTTCCCACGATTTGGTCAATTCAGTGCGGGCGCGATTCGAGCCGTAGTCATCCGCAAGCTGCAGTTCACGAACCCGCAGCGACACCTCGGCATCCCACCGCTGGATCTCGGACCCGGCCGCCTGTTCGAAGCGTACTCTTTCCTCGGCGGTGCCGGGCAGGGAGTTGCGCAACGGCACCGGCTGATTGGTCCCGGGGTCGGTTTCGGGCGCGGCTTCCAGTGTCTGAGCATCGACAGGGCCGGGGCGCTCCATCGGATCTTCTGCCAGTGCCGGGGTGATGGTTGCCACTGCGCCGGCACAGGCGATCGCCAAGGCCATGGCGAGCAGACTGTCCATCCGTTTCGCGCTGCTGTCGGTCATCACATGACCCTCCTGTTCCCGTCCGCCGTCCGATGCAAATCCGCGGGGCGGCCCGCGGTCCCTCGACCGGATCGATCCTCTACTGAACCGACTGCGACCCGCCCCTCGGTACGGATGATGCTCTCAGTCGCCGCGGCCGCGACACGGACAAAGCTGTGACAGAAGCAGGACGGCGGATGTCACGAGAGGGTGCCGCAGGGCGGCGGGCCGGGACGCGACCCACCGGGTTCATGGGTTGAGCCACAGCCGGAAATTGCGATTGACGGGGCAAGGGCACGGTCAGCGATCAGGGGCCGGTTTATCCGCACGCGGCTCTTGCGCGCCAGAACAAAATGAGTACATAGTGATGGCAAGCGGCGGTGCTTGCATCGGTTGAGCGCCTGTGGAACAAGAGAGGCGTGGCCATGGTGCCCATGGTTCAAACCGAACTGCGCCTGATAGGCAAGGACGAGATGGACAAGCAGAAGGCACTCGAAGCGGCGCTCGGTCAGATCGAGCGTGCGTTCGGCAAGGGCTCGGTCATGAAGCTCGGCCAGCAGGAGCTGGTCGACGTGGATGTCGTGCCCACGGGATCGCTCGCACTCGATATCGCACTCGGCGTCGGCGGTTATCCGCGCGGCCGGGTCGTCGAGGTTTACGGTCCTGAAAGTTCAGGCAAGACGACGCTCGCCCTTCACGCGATCGCCGAGGCGCAGCGCGGCGGCGGCACCTGCGCCTTCGTGGATGCGGAACATGCGCTGGACCCGTCCTATGCCCGCAAGCTGGGCGTCAACATCGACGAGTTGATCATCAGCCAGCCCGATACCGGCGAGCAGGCGCTTGAAATCGCCGATACGCTGGTGCGGTCGAACGCGATCGACGTTCTGGTCATCGACAGCGTCGCGGCCCTGACACCGAAGGCCGAGCTGGAAGGCGAGATGGGCGACAGCCATGTCGGCCTTCAGGCCCGGTTGATGAGCCAGGCGCTGCGCAAGCTGACCGGCTCGATTTCCAGGTCGCGCTGCGTGGTGTAAAGACGAGGTGGTCGGCAGCCAGACCCGCGTGAAGGTGGTGAAGAACAAGGTGGCTCCGCCGTTCAAGCAGGTCGAATTCGACATCATGTATGGCGAAGGCGTGTCGAAGAGCGGCGAGCTGGTCGATATGGGTGTGAAGCAGGGCATCGTCGAAAAGGCGGGCTCCTGGTATTCCTATGGCGAGCAGCGCATCGGTCAGGGCCGGGAGAACGCCAAGACGTTCCTGCGCGACAACCCCGACATCGCCCGTGATATCGAGAACCGGGTGCGCGAGGCCTATGGCCTTGGCGCCAATAAGACCCCGTTGTCGGTGGTTGGCGGCACGGCTCTGAAGCTGGCGCCGGAGGCCGAGTGATCCGGCGCCATCGGCCGCGCACGGCTGCCGCAGATGCGGCAGCCGTGGACGAGTGGTGTCCACGATCCGTGTACACGCGCCGTGGACAAGTGGTGTACACGCAGGTAAAACGGCTGGACCTTCGCGGCTGAGCCTTCGGACGGGTGTGGGATGCGGATGGACCACCTGCACGCCCGGCACCCGCGCGGAGCGCTCGCCCTCGTCTGCGTTCCGGGCACTCCAGAGCCCGAGGCCCCCTTTGCGTTCAACCACGGGATGGCGTTTCGACCATGACCAGCGCGACCGAGATCCGCCGGACCTTCCTCGATTTCTTTGCGAAGAACGGCCATGAGGTCGTTGCGTCCAGCCCGCTGGTGCCGCAGAACGACCCGACGCTGTTGTTCACCAATGCTGGCATGGTCCAGTTCAAGAACGTCTTCACCGGCGCCGAAAAGCGGCCCTATGATCGCGCGACCAGCTCCCAGAAATGTGTTCGCGCCGGTGGCAAGCACAACGACCTGGACAATGTTGGCTATACGGCGCGGCACCACACTTTCTTCGAGATGCTGGGCAATTTCTCGTTCGGCGATTACTTCAAGGAACAGGCGATCGAGCTGGCCTGGAACCTGGTGACGCGCGAATTCGGCCTGCCCAAGGACCGGCTGCTGGTGACGGTCTACCACACCGACGACGATGCGGCGGCGCTGTGGCGCAAGATTGCCGGGCTTGGTGACGATCGGATCATCCGCATCCCCACCAGCGATAATTTCTGGGCGATGGGCGACACCGGTCCGTGCGGCCCGTGCTCCGAGATCTTTTTCGATCACGGCGAGGGCATCCCCGGCGGTCCCCCCGGCAGTCCTGACGAGGATGGCGACCGGTTCATCGAGATCTGGAACCTGGTGTTCATGCAGTTCGAGCAACTGGCACCGGGCAACCGCCTCGACCTGCCGCGGCCGTCGATCGACACCGGGATGGGGCTGGAGCGGATCGCCGCGATCCTTCAGGGCCATCACGACAATTACGACATCGATATCTTCCGCCGGCTGATCACCGCCTCGGCCCAGGCCAGCGGCACCGATACCGACGGCCCTTACAAGATGTCGCATCGGGTGATCGCCGATCATCTGCGCTCGGCCGGCTTCCTGATCGCCGACGGCGTGATGCCGTCGAATGAAGGCCGCGGCTATGTGTTGCGCCGGATCATGCGCCGCGCGATGCGTCATGCCCACAAGATGGGTGTGCCCGAGCCGCTGATGTATCGTCTGGTTCCGGCGCTGATCGAGACCATGGGCGATCATTATCACGAACTGCGCCGTGCCCAGGCCCTGATCACCGAGACGCTGAAGCTGGAAGAGACCCGCTTCCGCCAGACGCTCGATCGCGGCATGCGGCTGCTTGAGGAAACCACCCAGACCCTTGGCGCGACCGAGCGGCTGCCGGGTGATGTCGCCTTCAAGCTCTATGATACTTATGGCTTCCCGCTCGATCTGACCCAGGACGTGCTGCGCGCCGACGGCCGCGGCGTCGACACCGAGGGGTTCAACGCGGCACTGGCCGAGGCGCGGGCCCGGGCGCGGGCATCATGGGCGGGCTCCGGTGAGGCTGCGACCGACCGGGTGTGGTTCGATGTCCGCGACACGGCCGGTGCCACCGAATTCCTCGGCTATGGTGCGACCGACGCCGATGGCGTGGTCAAGACGATTCTGGTCGATGGCGCGCAGGTCGATGCCGCCGAGGCCGGCGCCAAGGTGTCGGTGATCGTCAACCAGACCCCGTTCTATGGCGAGAGCGGCGGCCAGATGGGCGATACCGGTCGGATCACCACGCCCGACGGGCTGGATATCGAGGTCACCGAGACCGCGAAGAAGCTGGGCGATCTGCATGTTCATATCGGCCATGTCGTGGCCGGCCGGATCGCTGTGGGCGAGGCCGTGCATCTTGCGGTGGATGTGGCGCATCGCGATGCGCTGCGCGCCCATCACTCGGCCACCCATCTTCTGCACGCGGCCCTGCGTCGTCGCCTGGGCGACCATGTCACCCAGAAGGGGTCGCTGGTGGCACCCGACCGGTTGCGGTTCGATTTCTCGCAGCCGACGCCGATCGCGCGTGAGGATCTGAGGGCGATCGAGGCCGACGTCAACCGGCTGATCCGCAGCAATGCCGAGGTCGGCACCCGGCTGATGACCCCGGATGAGGCGATCGCTCAAGGCGCCATGGCGCTGTTCGGCGAGAAATATGGCGACGAGGTCCGGGTCGTCGACATGGGCGCGGTCCTGGGCGAAGACGGCCGCAACATGCCGTACTCGGTTGAACTCTGCGGTGGCACCCATGTCAGCCGCACCGGCGATATCGGGTTGTTCAAGATCGTGGCCGAGGGCGGTGTCGCCGCCGGTATCCGACGGATCGAGGCGGTGGCCGGCGATGCGGCGCTGGCCTTTGTGGAAATCCAGCAGGACCGGCTGGCCGAAGCCTCCGCGACCCTGAAAGTGGCGCCGGGCGATCTGGTCGACCGGATTTCCAGCCTGCTCGACGAGCGCAAGAAGCTGGATGTCGAGCTTGCGAAGCTGCGTCGCGAGATCGCGACCGGTGGCGCATCGGGGGGCGGCGAGGCGCAGATCGAAGAGATCGGCGGCGTGCGCTTTGCCGGCCGCGTGCTTGATGGCGTGCCGGCCAAGGAGCTGCGCGGTGTCGCCGATGCGCTGAAGAAACAGGTCGGCTCGGGCGTGGTCGCGATCGTCGGCGTTCATGACGGCAAGGCTGGTGTCGTGGTCGGTGTCACTGACGACCTGACCGGCCGGTTCAGCGCCGTCGATCTTGTGCGCGCCGCCGCCGAGGCGATTGGCGGCAAGGGCGGTGGCGGCCGCCCCGATCTGGCGCAGGCCGGTGGCCCTGAGGCCGACAAGGCCGCCGATGCGGTGAAGGCCGTGGCGGCCGCACTCGCCGGCTGACCGGCTGTTGCGATTGTGAAAGCGTCCGAACGGGCGGCAGGCATCGGACCTGCCGCCCGTTTTTTCTGCCCGCCACCGGTTCACCGGATGAGGGCGCGGGATAGGGCTGTCGGTGCCACAGCCTTCGGATGTATGTTTCATGTTCGTATCGCCCATGGATGGACGGTCCGTTGCGAATCAGGTCGATCACCGGCGGTGTGCTGCGTGTCGGCGGACGGAGGACAGCTATATGGCCTTGAGGCATGGCGGGCTGACGCCCCTGGAGATCGGACCGTCCGGCATCGGCGGCCTTCTGGTGCTGACCTCCGGTGAGGTGACGCCGCGCATGACGCGCGCGCTTTCGGTCATGCCGGGGATGGCGGGCATGGTGGCCGGGTGGATCAATGCCAGCCGGGCCCCGGGCCCCGAGAGCTGGGAGGCCGATAGCTGGGCTTATGCGATGACCCAGCTGCCGTACACCACGCCCGGACAGCTCTCTCCCGGCCGCTTCTCGTTCACGGGGCCATCCGCGGCACTGCCGTCGGAATTGCTGGCATTGGTCAGCCCTGAGCCGGTTTCGGGCGCATATCCCGCCTGGACCAGCCATCTGACGATGCTGGCTGAAGACATGAAATGGCGGGTGCGCAGCCAGACACGGTCATACCCGCTGGTATGGCTGGTCGTCTCGATCAGCCACCACAAGGCCTCGATCGGCCTCTGGCGCGCGGATCTCGGCGCCAGCCCCGCCGTCGACCTGATCGCGCATCCGCCAGTCGCGGAGCCGGTCACCATCGACCAGGATTATGTCAGCGGGCGGTGGATGTTCGACATCGCCGTTCTCGATGACGACACCAGCTATCGCAATCTGACCAGGCTGCTCGATGCGGTCGACAAGGTGAATGTGATGAGGACCCGGACCGGCTGCCGGCTCACGCTCTGATCGCAGGCGCGGCCGGCGCAGCCGCAATGTCGTTCCGACACGGTTCGTTGGCGGATTGCCCTCAATTCCAGTCGTCCGGCTCGGCGGTCGTCACCCGCAACAGGTGGAAGCCGGCCTTCAGGTAGGTGGCGAAGGCACGCGGGTGGTCGGTGTCGTCGGTGTGCAGCACGACGCTGCCGCAGCCGGCAGCGAAGGCGTGGCGGATGGCGTGATCGAGCAGGAACGCTCCCCAGCCGCGGCCTTGTGCGGCGGGGGCCAGGCCGAAATGCACGATCTCGGCAGCCGGTGCCTCCGGCGTGCCGTGGGCGAGATCGAGTTCGACGAAGCCAAGCACCGTGCCATTGCCGTCCTCGGCCAGGATCACCCGCCGTCCCGGCCGGGCCAGGATCGTGCGCAGGGCCTCAGGCGCCAGGTCCAGACGTCGCGACCAGCCATGTGGTGCCCCCACGGCCCGATAGGCCGCGAGATAGGCGGCCGGGTCGGCGTCGGCGATGCGCAGATGCAGGTCGTGCGGCTGCTGACGTGAGGGGCCATCCGGCGCCCGGTTCATGCCGAACCAGCTGAAGATCACCCGATTGCCGGTCATGACAGCGCCTCGCGGACAAGGCTGTCGAGTGCTGCCGCCGGATCGGCGTCGATGGTGATGGCAACCAGGGTTGGCTTGTCCGGCAGCGAGGCATCGGCGTTGAGCGGCATCGGCGGATAGAGCCGGTGCTGAACGCCGTGCAGCGCCAGCGGCGGGCGCTCGCCCTCGGCCGGCAGCAGGCCCTTCAGCCGCAACAGCCCCGGTCCCATCGCCGCCGCCAGATGGTCCGCCGCCCTGACGATCCGATCCTGCGGCGTGCCGGCGGGCAGGGTCCGCATGGCGGTGGCGATCCGGGCATCGGCGGCTTGATGATGGTCATGATCGTGCCCGTGCTCATGATGATGCCGGTGGCCGGGCACCGTGCAACTGCCGTCCGCGCAGGCCATCCGGTCGGCGGCGGCTTCGGCGGCAAGCCAGGCTCGGGCGGTGTCGCCATGGGCATCGGGCGCATAGGGCAGGGGGCTGATCAGCGTATCGACGGCATTCAGCGCCACGTCGCGGTCCATGATCCGGGCGCCGGCATTCAGGGCCATTATCCGTTTCATGAGCGTCGTGATGGTCCCGGCGTCGGTCAAATCGGTTTTTGTGATCACGATCCTGTCGGCCAGAACCACTTGCCGCAGGGCTTCTTCATGACGGTCGATCTGGCCGGCGCCATGTTCGGCATCGATGCAGGCGATGATGCCCGACAGCGCGAACCGCGCCGCGATCAGGGGGTGGGCGGCCAGCGTGTGGATGATCGGTGCCGGATCGGCCAGCCCGGTGGTTTCGATGATCACCCGGTCCAGCCGGTCGATGACGCCCCGGGCGTGATCGAGATGCAGGCGCATCAGCGCGTCGGTCAGGTCCGACCGCATGGTGCAGCAGATGCAGCCGGCGTCGATCGCCACCTGACGCTCGCTCGCCGCGCGCAGCAGCACATGATCGATGCCGGTCTCGCCGAATTCATTCACGACCAGCGCGGTCGCGGGGGCCAGATCCGGGCGGCCGCGGAAGATGTCGGCGATCAGACTGGTCTTGCCGGCACCGAGGAAGCCGGTGATCACCAGAACGGGAATGCGCCGTTCGGCCACAATGCACTCGGGCATAATGCGTTCGGCCATGATGCGTGCAGGTCTCCGGCAGGCGATGGATCGAGGCGACAACAGTAAGGGCGAACGACGACGCCCCGCAAGGCGTGGACCTTGCGGGGCGTCGTCTGGTCGGACATGTACCTGGCGAGCGATCAGAACCCGATCAGGAGGCCATGGCCTTCTTCAGGTTCTCGTCGATCTTGTCGAGGAAGGCCGTGGTGTTGAGCCAGGGCTGCTCCTTGCTGATCAGGATCGCCAGATCCTTGGTCATGTGGCCGTCTTCCACCGTCTGGACGCAGACGCGTTCCAGAGTCTCGGCGAAATCGATCAGCGGCTGGTTATCATCGAACTTGCCGCGATAGCCCAGGCCGCGCGTCCAGGCAAAGATTGAGGCGATCGGGTTGGTCGAGGTCTCGCGACCCTTCTGGTGCTCGCGGAAATGACGGGTGACGGTGCCATGGGCGGCTTCGGCCTCGACGGTCTTGCCATCCGGCGTCATCAGCACCGAGGTCATCAGCCCCAGCGAGCCGAAGCCCTGCGCCACGGTGTCGGACTGGACGTCGCCGTCATAGTTCTTGCAGGCCCAGACGAACCCGCCTTCCCACTTCATGGCCGAGGCGACCATGTCGTCGATCAGGCGATGCTCATAGGTGATGCCGGCTGCCTTGAACCGGTCGGCAAACTCGGCCTCGAACACGTCCTGGAACAGATCCTTGAAGCGGCCGTCATAGGCCTTCAGGATTGTGTTCTTGGTGGACAGATACACCGGGTAATTGCGCTGCAGGCCATAATTCATGCAGGCGCGCGCAAAGCCGCGGATCGAGTCGTCAAGATTGTACATCGCCATCGCGACGCCCGAACCCGGGAACTTGAAGACTTCGTATTCCTGAACCTCACCGCCGCCCTCGGGCTCGAAGCGGATGGTCAGGCGGCCCTTGCCGGGCACCTTGAAGTCGGTGGCGCGATACTGGTCGCCAAAGGCATGGCGGCCGATCACGATCGGCTGGGTCCAGCCCGGCACCAGGCGCGGCACGTTCTGGCAGATGATCGGCTCGCGGAACACGGTGCCGCCCAGGATGTTGCGGATCGTGCCGTTGGGCGACTTCCACATCTGCTTCAGATTGAATTCCTCGACGCGGGCCTCGTCGGGGGTGATGGTCGCGCATTTGACGCCGACGCCGTGCTTGGCAATCGCCTCGGCGGCATCCACCGTGACCTTGTCACCGGTCGCGTCGCGATGCTCGACGCCCAGATCGTAATAGAGCAGATCGACATCGAGATAGGGCAGGATCAGCTTGTCCTTGATGAACCGCCAGATAATGCGGGTCATCTCGTCACCGTCCAGTTCGACGACGGGATTGGCGACCTTGATCTTGGTCATGCGGACGATCTCCTCGGCGATACCGGTACCCAAAGGGCACCGTTGCGACCGGGGCGGCACCGCAGCCGGGACGGCTGCGGGCGGCAGAACGCCGGTCGCGATCGGCGCGCAACATAGCACCCTGCGCCGCACTTGCAAACCGGTGGGTCGCGGATTGGCGCACCGGGATGGCGTCACCGGTCGCGGACCTTGACCGGCGGCCGACATCGGCCGACCTTTGGGCCTGCCAGCCACCATGATCCGTCCATTGTCTGCGATCCGAAAGGCCGCTTGCCCCGTGTCCGACATCCCCAGCCTGATCGAGCATCCGATGGCGGTCACCCTGATCTGGCCGCTGATGATCGGCCTGCTGCTGCCGCCGGCGCTGCGCTGGCTGGCCGGCAGCACCACCGGCTGGCGGGTGGCGGTGGTGGCGGTGCCACTGGGCCTGCTGGCCGGGCTGGTGCTGATGCTGGGCCGGCCGGCGCTGCCGCCGCCATCCAGCACCCAGAAACTGCCCTATGTGCTGACGGCCGCCGCCGCTGCCGCGGCACTGATCGGCCTGTTGAACGGGCGGGTCGCACGGTTCGCATCCGGCCTTGCCTGTGTGCTGGTGGTCGGTGGTGGCGTGCTGTGGATGCTGGGCGGCCGGCTGCAGCGTTACGAAACCGTCGATCTGGTGCTGCTGCTGGGCGGGCTGGGCCTGGGGCTTGGCGTGCTGATTGCCCGGCTGTCGTTGCGTGCCGATAGCGATGGCGCCGGCCGCATGGTGCTGGTGATCCTTGGCGCCGCGGGTCTCGGCGCCGTGGCGCTCCATGGCGGCACGGCATCGATCGCGCAGGCCGGTTTCATGCTGGCGGCGGCTGGGTTGGGCTTCCTGCCCTGGCTGCTGCTGCCCGGCCGTGCCGGTTTCGGGGCGGCCGGGGTGGTCGCGGCTGTCGGCGCCTTGGCCCTGATCGCGGCCCATCTGGTGATGTCGCGGCCAAGCGGGTTGATCGCCGCCTGTCTGGCGATCCTGCTGCTGGTGCCGTTTGCCGATGGCCCCGCGCGGCGGATCACCGCCCGTATCGGCGGCAGGCTCGGCAGTATCTGGGCGCGGCTGGCAGGGCTGGTGGTCCTGGCCGCCGTGGCGGTGGTGCCGGTGCTGATCGCGGTGGCGATCGCAATGCTGGTGGGCGCGGGCCTGCCGGGCTGACCCGAGGCATTCGAGGCCGGCGGGCCTGCGCCCGCAAGCGCTTGAGCGGAAAAAAGAAGCGGCCGGCCGCCCCCGTTGCACATTGAAGCAGAACCGCGTGGCGTTTAATGTTCCGAGCGGACGGGAACGCGTGACCACGCCAGGGCGGCGCCGGTCCGCAGGGGAGGCATCGGTGACGTCACGCAGAATTGCCATCAGCGCGGCCCTGGCCGCGATCATTGCCATCGCGGCCGGCTGGCTGCTGTGGGGACGCGACGACGCGGCCCCGGTTTCAGCCAACCTGCCGGCGCCGCCGGCCCCCGCTTCCGCGCAGGCGCCATCGGCGCCGTCGGCGCCGGACGTCCCGACCTCCGCCAGCCAGACGGCACCGGCCCAGACAGCGCAGGGCCAGACAGCGCCGGCCCAGACAGCGCCGACCCAGACAGCGCCAGCCGCTCAGGTGGTGGCACCTTCGGAACCCGCGACGCCCGCTGCGCCTGCAACGCCCGCATCCACGGCGGCGCCGGCGCCGGCGACACCCGCCGCGGATGCAGCCGGCCGTGACGTGCTGGTGAAGGCGCCCGATGCCGATATGGCGCCGGTGGCGGCACCGGCCACGGGATCGGTTCCCACACCCCTGGCACCCAGCTTCGACATCGTCCGGGTCAATCCGCGTGGCGATACCGTGGTGGCGGGCCGGGCCGAACCCGGATCGGACGTCGTGCTGCGCGACGGCGGCACCGAAATCGGCAGGGCGCGGGCCGATGATCGCGGCGAATGGGTGATCCTTCCCGACAAGCCGCTGAACCGTGGTACCCGCGAACTGGACCTGGACGCGACCCTGCCGGGTGGCGCCCATGTCAAATCCGACGACGTCGTGATGCTGGTGGTGCCCGATGATGCGCCGGAGGCCGCCACGGCCACTGTCGCCGACCGGGGCGAGGCGGTGCCACCGGCCACACAGGAACAACCCCTGGCCGTGCTGGTGCCGCGTGACGGCGACGGTGTGGGCCGGCTGCTTCAGCGCAGCGACCCGGATGCCGCCGGCGTGTCGCAAGGCCCGCTCAGCCTGGAGGTGATCGATTACGACGCCGAAGGCCGGGTCAGCCTGTCCGGGCGGGCCAAGGCTGGTTCAGAAGTGCGGATCTATCTGGACAACGACCTGATCGCGACCGCCCGGCCCGATCCGGATCGTGGCGGTCTGTGGGTGGTGACCCCCGAGGGCCGGATCCCCGAGGGCAAGGCGACGCTGCGCCTGGATCTGATCGATGGCGACGGCACGGTTCTGGCTCGGCTGGAGACGCCGTTCTCGCGTGCCGCATCGCCGATGCTGCTGCCGGAAGGTCAGACCTATGTCGTCATCCAGCCCGGCGATTATCTGTGGCGCATCGCCCGTGCCACCTATGGCCAGGGCCTTCGCTATACCACCATCTTCGAAGCCAATCGCGACCAGATCCGCAACCCCGACCTGATCTATCCGGGGCAGGTCTTCGTGCTGCCCGAGGGGCAGAGCTGAGACGGGCAGGGCCGGGGCCTCAGCCGCCGGCCCGCCGGCTTGACACCAGCGCCGCCACCACGCCCACAAGGCTGATCGCGCCTGCGACGATGCCCACCGCGCCGAAGCCCCAGGCGGCCATCACCAACCCCATGGCGCCGGCGCCGATGCTGATGCCCAGATAGGTGATGGCGCTCATCAGCGCCATCACCAGCCCGCGCGCAAGGCCGGCGCGTTCCGTGGCGAGCGTGTTGACCGCCGTCACCACCAGTCCCTGGGCCAACCCCCACAGGATCAGCACGGCCTGGAAGGCGACCGGAACGCCCATGACGCGCGGCAAGGCCACCAAGGTGATCGCCAGCACCACCAGGGCCAACGTCAGCACCCGGTCCTTGCCGACCCGGTCGACCAGGCGGGCATTCAGCGTCGATCCCGCCAGCCCCAGCCCGTACCACAGCACGATGCCTCCGGCGGCGGCGGCGCCACTACCCTCAGCCATGCGCAGCGCCGTGCCGACATAGGCATAGATGCCATAGAACGAGACCATGTTGGCAAGGTTGGTGGCCAGCAGCGCCGCCACCCCCGGCCGGGTCACGGCATGGGCCAGTCGTTCCAGAAATCCGGCACCGCCATGACCGGCCGCCTGCGGAACCCCACCCATCCGGCTCGCCACCGATGGCGGCTGCGGCAGCCGCAGCACGGTCATGGCCAGGATCAGGATCAGCCCGGCCGCCAGGAACAACGTGCCGCGCCAGCCCAGATACTCGCCCGCAATGCCGGCCAGCGGCACGCCGGTGACCATGGTGATCGCCCAGCCGAACATCACCCGGCCCATCACCCGGCCGCGGGCCGCGAACGGCACCATGTCGCCAACATAGGCATAGATCGTGGGCAACACTGCGCCGCAGGCGAAGCCCGACAGCACCCGTGCCGCCAGCAGCATGCCGAAACTCTGCGCCGTGGCGGCGATGACGCCCGCGACGGCCGCCAGCACCATGCCGCCCGCGATCAGCCGCCGCCGTGGCAGATGGCCGGCAAACAACCCGAACAGCGGCGCCGATACGGCCACCGCCAGCCCATAGGCGCTGATTGCCAGCGCCGCATCGGTGACATCCATGGCGAAATCGGCCGCGATGTCGATCAGCAGCGGCGCCACCGCAAAGGCTTCTGTGCCGATGCCGGCCACCGCCGCGATCAGGGCAGCCACCGCCCAGCCCGGCAGGCCGCCCCTCATCTCGGCAGCGGCATGCGATGGTGATGGTGGACAGGAACTGGACATCGGCGGCACCACGAATCCTTTGGGGGGAGAGGATCGTGGCGCAGCATAGCCGAACCGGCGTGTCGCGGAAGGGGGAACTGGCGCTCAGCCGGAGGTCACCGTCCGGTCCAGGAGTGTGACGGTCAGTGTGTCGACCATCGCGGGATCGAGATTGAGCTGCGGGGCCGAGAAGCGTTCGGCGAACGCGAAGTTGTAGGCCTGGGAACTGGGGTTCAAGGTGGCGGCCCACTGGTTCCAGTGGTTGGTGACGCCCGCGGGCCACAAGGCCGCGAACAGCAATCCCTTGGCCGGCAGGGTGGTAAACCAGTCGGAACTGGCCATGTCGCCAACCGCGACACCGTTGCCGGAGACCTTGACCGTTGTGGCCGAGCCGATGGCGCCAATGTTGAGGCCGGCGAAGAAATCGCCAAGGATCCAGCCATAAACGTCGTTGCCCGGCGTCTGAAGCGCGCCACCGTTCAGCGAGAAGGCGGGGGAGGCGCCATAGCTGGCGGCTGGGTTCAGCAGATTCCAGCGGTCGATGGTGATGGTGACGCTGGGGAAGTGGCCTGTGCCGCCAGCGAGCGTGATCGTGCCGGCCTTATCGATTGAGGCTTTGAGATCGTAGGACTGGGCCGCATAGCTTGGACCAGTCTCTTGGGAGTTGCCGGCAAATTGTCCCTTGATCGTGGCGATGCGGCCATTACCGAGGCTGGTGAAACCAGGGGCGGGCGAGGCCGTGCCGGGGCCGAAGCTGCTGATCAAGGCATCGTAATAGGACAGGAAGGTGTTGTAGGGCGTGGCGGGAAGGCCGGGCAGGGCATCGGTTGAGGGCGATCCGAAGGGCGGATAGCTGTTGGGGCCGATGATCCTGACAAAATCGCCAGCCCCGTTGGTGACCACGCCTGACGCGGGTGAGAGCAGTTGATCGGCAACGCCGGTTGGCAGGGCGTTGCCGTCCTTGGCGAAGGCTTCGATCACCGCCTTTGCCGTCGGTGTCGATTGCACGGGATTGCTCAGCGCCGCCAGTGCTGTGTAGAGGTCGGCGGCGGTGGTTGTACCGGTCAGCCCCGCCAGATGCCCTACAGGCACCTTATTCAGCGAGGTCGACAGGCTCATCGGAATGCTCCAGAAGTCGATCGCGGTCAGATCCGCGCAACTGTAGACGGTTCCATCGAAGGTCAGCTCGAATTTGTCGAAGACATTGTCATTGTCTGACAGGATCGATGCATTCGGATTTATAGTGCAGCCATTTTTTGCATAAGCCACATATATACGACCACTGGTCGTATTGTTGATAATGAAGCTGTTGATTGTTGAAAGGGCGTACCAGCTCTGCGCGGTCATGGCCGTGCCATTGATGCTCGCGTTGAGCGATGAGCCCCAGAATCCAAGGTATAAGTCGGTATCGGGAACTGCCGACAGATTGTCGACCGTGAGGGTGATGGATGCCATTCTGCCGACCCTTCGGGTTTATTGTTGTCATATTTCGCAAAGACGGAGTTTTGCGAAAATGGGATAATCAACACCATTGACGAAGGTAGTTTGCGGTCAGACGCTATTTGTAACGGCCATCACTCTATCAGAGGTACACGAGTGAGAACAAGTGGTGCGTAAATAGGATCATCCAAATTGGCCCACAGGTTATTGTGTGTGCCGGGGGCGTCGCCGGCAAGACCGAGGCGGGGCGTCTTTCCTGGCCGCGCCCCGCGCCTCGCATTGCACGCCCGACGCCCCACGACTGGATGAATAGCGGTCAACCCCGCCCCATCAGCATCCGATAGCGGATCTGGTCGAAGACCACCGCCAGGATCAGCAACAGGCCCAGAAGCACCATCTGCATATACGAACTGACCTGCGCCAGGTTCATGCCGTTCTGGACCAGAACGATGAAGAAGGCGCCGAGGACCACATTCTCGACCCGGCCGATGCCGCCACGCAGTGACACGCCGGCAATAACGCAGGCGGCGATGCTTTCAAGCGCGATGGTGCCGCCCAGATTGGCCTCGCCCGATTCGACCCGTGCGGTCAGCAGCAACCCGGTCAGCGAGGCGATCAGCGCACAGATCACATAAGCGAAGATCAGCGTGCGCCGGGTGTGGATGGCCGACAGATGCGCCGCCTTCATGTTGCCGCCGATCGCATAGACATGCATGCCGATGCGGGTGCGGGTCATCACCACCCACATGGCCAGCGCCGCCACGATCGCCACCAGCACCGGCACCGGCACGCCGAACAGGCGCCCGAAGCCGAACAGATCGGCGAACGCGAAGGGCAGCCCCGAAACCGGCACGCCGCCGGTGAGGAACAACGATATGCCGGCCGCGACCGAGCTGACGCCCAGGGTCATGATGAATGGCGAGACGCCGAAATAGGCGACGCCGATGCCGTTGCCGAGCCCGATCAGCGCGGCGGCGCAGAAGCCGGCCAGGGCGCCGCCGATGATCACCAGCCAGACGGCATCCGGAAACATTGCGCCGAGGGTGGTCATGGCCAGCGCCGAGACCACCGAGGTGACGGCGACAGCCGCCCCCACCGAGAGGTCGAAGCCGCCGGTGATCAGCACCAGCATCTGGCCCAGCGACACCAGCAGCAGATACACCGACTGGCGCGCGACATTGACCAGGTTGTCGACACTGAGGAAGCGGTCGGAGGTGATCGAGAAGATGATCAGCGCACCGGCCAGAAAGAACGGCAGAACCCCCAGCCGGATGAACAGGCGACGGGCGACCGCCGCGATCGTGGTGGCGCGGCCCGGGGTGACAGTGGCCATGGGACCGGATTGGGTTGCGGGCGTCTCGGTCATGCACCGATCTCCTCTTCCGCGTCTTCCGCGAAGAAATGGGCCAGGACGGCCGCTTCGTTGATGTCCGCGCGGTCGAGTTCGGCCGCGATCTTCCCGCGAGAGAACACCACCAGCCGGTGGGCGAGGTTCATGGCTTCGGGCAGGTCCGACGAAATCACCACCACCGCCTTGCCGGCCTCGGCCAGATCGCGGATCAGCCGGTAGATCGCGGCCCTGGCCCCCATGTCGACACCGACCGTGGGCTCGTCGAAGATATAGATGTCGTAATCCTGGCCAAGCCCGCGCCCGAACAGGGTTTTCTGCTGATTGCCGCCCGAAAGCTGCGCGGCCAGCCGGCCACGATAGGCCACCGGCAGCTCCACACGGGTCGCCACCTCTTCGGTATGGGCGCGGATGCGGCGCCAGGGCAGCAGCCCACCCCGGCTGGCCATGGCCGGCATGATGCCCTGGACCAGATTGTCTCGAACGGTGAAGGCCATCTGCAGGCCTTCGGTCTTGCGGTCGGGCGGCAGGTAATAGACCCCCGCCTGCATCATCTGGCGGGTGCTGGCGCCGGTCAGATCCAGGGCCGTCGCCGCGCCAGCATCGGGTGCCGGATCATGGCGAATGACCCGGCCGCGCGCGATTGGCAACAGGCCCATCATCGCCCTGAAGGCGCGCGACTTGCCCGAGCCGACCAGCCCGGCGACGCCCAGGACTTCGCCGGGGCGGATGTCGATATCCACGCCATGCACGCCCCAGGCCGCCAGATCGCGGACAGTCAGCACCGACAGCCCGGGCGAATGGGCAATGGCGGGATAGATTTCGGTGATCGCGCGGCCGGCCATCATCTCCACCAGCTTTGCCTCGCTGGTACCGGCCATGGTGACCGTGTCGATTTTTGCGCCGTCACGCAGCACGGTGATGCGATCGGCGATCCGGGCGAATTCCTGGATGCGGTGCGAGATATAGATGATGCCGACGCCCTGTGCCTTCATGGCGCCGACCACGGCGAACAGATGATCGACCTCACGATCGGTCAGCGATGCCGTGGGTTCGTCGAGGATCAGCATGGCGACATCGCCATGCAGGGCCTTGGCGATCTCGACCATCTGCTGTTCGGCGCGGCTGAGCTCCGACACCCGGCGGCGCGGATCTATCCGGAAATCCAGGCGTGCGAACAGCGCCTCGGCGCCGCGGCGCATGGCGGCGCGATCGACGAACGGTCCCTTGCGCGGCTCGTTGCCCAGAAACAGGTTCTCGGCCACGGTCAGGGTGGGCACCAGCGAGAATTCCTGGAACACCGCTGAAATGCCGGCGGCGCGGGCGTCGGCCACCGACTGGAAGGTGACCGGCCGGCCATGCATCAGGATCTGGCCGTCACTGGGTGTCGATGCGCCCGCCAGCATCGAGATCAGGGTGGACTTTCCGGCGCCATTCTCGCCGAACAGCACATGGACTTCGCCGCGCCTCAGGTCGAAATCGACCGCGTTCAGCGCCACGACACCCGGATAGCGCCTGGTCAGCGCGCGGGTTTCGATCAGTGTCTGGCTCATGGCCTCGGGCTTGCCTGCGTGTGAACATGTCCAGCGGGGGGACGTGGCAGGTCGGCCGGCGGGCCGCCGGGCCGGGGGCTTGAACCCCGGCGGCCTGTGCCGGTCTGACGGCGAGGCACCGGCATGGAACCGGTGCCGTGCCTCAGTTCACGCTGAAGACCGGGCTGAAGTTTTCGGGCGGCAGAATGCTCTCGCGCGCCACATCGCCGATGGTCTTCTGGTCGACCACGAAGATCTTCGGGCCGACATGCTTGACGTAATCCTTGCCTTCCAGAACCCGCACCGCCTGATCGATGGCGATCCGGCCCTGAATGACCATGCTGTCGGCCGGCGCCGCCTCGATGAAGCCGCGCTTGATGCCCTGATACACGCCCGGCGTCATATAGAACGCCAGGATGCCGACCTTGTCGGTCAGACCGCGTTCGCGCAGCAGGCCCTGGGCCGCTTCGGCGGTGACGGCGGTGCCGGCGATATAAGCGACATCCGGCGTTGCCTGAAGCACGTCTTCAACCAGCCGGAGCTGGGCTTCCTTGCCGGTGTCGCCATAACGCGGCTCCAGCACCTCGACCGCCGAGCCCTTCACGGCCTCCATGAACCCCTTATGGGCCGCTTCCACCCAGCCGGCGCCCGCCGGCCCGGGGAACCAGCCCACCTTCACCGGGTCCGATCCGGCGGGGTGCTTGGCCGCCAGATAGCGGCCGGTCTCGTTGCCCATGGTGTAGAACGACACCAGCGACTTCGCCGCCAGCTTGGGCGAGGAAATGCCATTGATCACGTCGACCACGGGGATGTTCTTCGCGGCCAGCTCGCCGACCAGATTGTTCAGGCCGTCGAACGAGATGGCACCGATCACCACCGCCTGCGCGCCGGCGGCGACGCAATCCTCGATCTGGCTGATCTGCTTGGCAAGCTCGGTATAGCCGCCGGCCTCGACCACGTTCATCTTCACGCCCAGCCGGCGGGCTTCCTCGGCCACGCCGTAATCGACGCCCAGCCAGTAGGCGTCCTTCATATGCGGGAACGAGACGCAGATGTTCCAGGGCTGGGACGCCTTGTCGAGCGGCACGTAATCGACATCCGCCGAGGTGCCGTCGGCCGCGAAGGCAGGCGTGATCTCCGCCGCGGGATAGGGAAACCAGTCGGCGGCCCGGGCGGACCCGGACGACTGGGCGATGCCGGCAAACAGCGTGCCGGCCATGAGTGCGATCGCGAGCTTTTTCATGACATGGAGCCTCTGATGTCGTCTTGTGCGTTCACGTTGTTGCGTGTTTGTTCTTGTTTTCGGCAGGTTTTCCTGCTCAGGCCTTGGCGGTGAGGGCTGCATCCGGACGCTCTCCCACGTCCGGATGCAGGTATGCGGGGGTCAACTCAGGCCGTTGGTCAGCTCAGGGCGGGGGTCAACTCAGGGCGTCGTGGAGCCGGGCGATCTGCGCCGCCCGCTCCTTGCGGGCGGCAAGCGCCGCCTGCATGTCGACCTTCACGAAGCGGGTGGGGGTGTGCGGCTGCAACTGCCCGACCAGATCCATATCGGCCGAGATCACCGCGCCCAGGGTGAAATAGCCGCCGCCCGAGACGGCATCGCGGTGCAGCACGATGGGTTCGGACCCGCCCGGCACCTGAATCGAGCCATATTGATAGCAGCCATCGACGATGTTCGACGGGTCGGAGCCGGCGCCGAAGGGCTGTTCGCGCGGCTCGAAACTGAACGGCCGGCCACCGCGGAAGCGATAGCCGATGCGGTCGGCTTCAGGTGCCACCTTCCATTCGTCGTCGAAGAAGTTGCGGCCGGCCTGTTCGGTGATCAGGCGCCAGTACAGGCCCGGCAGCACGCGGAGTTCGGCCGGATTGCCGGGCATGCGGCGCAGGGTGGGCGCCACGCTGCGGCCGTCATCGGCACCGGGGCCATCACCCATCGGCAGCAGGTCGCCGGCGGCGATCGCGCGGCCATGCATGCCGCCCAGAGCACCGAGGGCATAGGTCGACCGGCTGCCCAGGGCCAGGGGTGTATCGATGCCGCCCGAGACCGCGATATAGGCGCGGGCACCGGATTTCAGATAGTCGAAGGACAGCACCTGACCGGCCCGCACCTTGAAGGCGGTCCAGCCGGGGCGGGGCTCGCCATCCAGTTTCGGCGGCAGATCGGCGCCGGTGATCGCAACAGTCGCGTCGCGCTGGAATTCCAGTTGCGGCCCCAGGAACACCGCCTCCAGCCCGGCGGCGGTCGCCGGATTGCCGACCAGCAGGTTGGCGGCGGTCAGCGCATAGCTGTCCATCGCCCCCGATACCGGAATCCCCAGATGGAAATAGCCGGGGCGGCCCTGGTCCTGCACGGTGGTGGCAAGGCCGGGGTTGAGAACCTTAATCGCCATGGAGAGCCTCCATCAGCCGCGCATTGGTGCCGTCGATATCCGCTTTGAAATCGTCGAGATCGAACGAGACCTCGCGGATGCGGGGGCTGTAGCGGTTGGCCGCGACCTCGGCGGTGATCCGGTCGAATTCGGCCCGGTCGATCGGTTTCCACTTCACGATGTCGCCGGGGCGGAAGAACACCATGAAGTCCTTCAGATACGACACCGACTGTTCCGGGTCGTAGATCGGCATCGGGGTGATGCCGAACATCTGATAGCCGCCGGCACCCCGCACCGAATAGATGCACGAGAAGCAGCCGCCATAGCCGACCGTGTGCTTGGGGGTATCGGTGCGCGGCCGCAGATATTTCGGCACCTGCAACTGCCGGTCGCGGTCGACCAGCTGGTACAGGAAGGGCAGCCCGGCGACGAAACCGACCATCGACACGAACCAGGGCGCCGAATGATGGGCGGTGATGAACTCGGCGGCGCTGTCGAAACCGTTGATGCGGGCGGCATAATCCAGATCGGTGCCGCTTGGATCCTGATGGCGCTCGCGGAAGCGCATCAGGGTCTCGTGGGTCCAGGGATCCTGATAATAGACCGGGATCTCGATGATCCTGGTGTCGAGCCGTTTGGTCGCGGTCCCGGCTTCGTCCTCAAACGCCTTCAGCCGCGCCAGCATCTCCTCCGGGCTGATCCGGTCGGGATCGAACTTCACCTGGAAGCTCGCATTGGCGGGGCAGACCTCGGTGACACCGTCGATGTCGGCGGCACGGACCGCCTTGCTCATGGTGAGGGCCTTGAAGAAGGCGTCGAGCGACATTTCCTCGTCCATTTCGACGAAAATGTGCTCGTCACCTCCGAAGGAATAGCGCGTCTTCATCCGGTCCTCCTAGCTGGCGGCGGGCGAGTGGGCGGCGGCGGGCGGCTGGGCCGTGGCGGGCGTTTGGGCAATGGCGGAATGGGCGGCAAGCTTGCCGTCGGCCAGCCAGGCTTCGAGGAACCGGGTATGGGCCTGGCCATCGCGTATCACAGGATCGGCGGCCAGCGCCTTGTGCAGCGGGATGGTGGTCTTCAGCCCCTCGATCACCAGCGCGTCGAGTGCTGCCGCCAGGTTATCGATCGCCTGAAGCCGGTCGGACCCGCCCACGATCAGCTTGGCCAGCAGCGAGTCGTAGAAGGGCGGGATCTGATAGCCTTCATAGATCATGCCGTCGAACCGGATATGGGGGGCCTCCGGTATCTCCATCCGGCCGACCACGCCGGGGAAGGGCATGAAATTATTCGCCGGATCCTCGGCATTGATCCGCACCTCGATCGCATGACCGCTGATCCGGATGTCGTCCTGGACCAGGCTCAGCGGTTCGCCGCCGGCGATGCGGATCATTTCCGCGACCAGATCGATACCGGTTACCATTTCGGTCACCGGATGCTCCACCTGGATGCGGGTGTTCATCTCGATGAAGAAGAACTGGCCGGACGGCTCGTCATAGAGATATTCCAGCGTACCGGCGCCGCGATAGCCGACGTTTTCGGCCAGGGCGACGGCCGAGGCGCACAGTGTCGCGCGGGTGGCGTCGTCCAGGCAGGCGGCGGGCGCTTCCTCCCACACTTTCTGGCGGCGGCGCTGCAGCGAGCATTCGCGCTCGAAGCAATGCACCGCGCGGCTGCCATCGCCCAGGATCTGAACCTCGATATGGCGGGCGTTGATGATCACCCGTTCCAGATACAGCCCGCCGTCGCCGAAGGCGGCCTCGGCTTCGGATGCCGCCTGCGGGGCCAGCTTGCGCAATTCGGCCGGATCATTGGCAATGCGGATACCACGCCCGCCACCGCCGGCTGCAGCCTTGATCATCACCGGATAGCCGACCACCTCGGCGGCGGCCAATGCGGCGTCGGTGTCGGCAAGCCGGCCATCCGATCCCGGGACGACCGGCACGCCGGCGGCAATGGCTGCCGCCCGGGCGGCGGCCTTGTCGCCCATCATCCGGATGGTTGCGGCCGTGGGGCCTACGAAGACGAGGCCGGCGGCGTCGACCGCCTCGGCGAAGGCGGCATTCTCGGCGAGGAAGCCATAGCCCGGATGGATGGCGTCGCAGCCGGTTTCCCGGGCAGCGGCAATGATGGCCGCGGCATTCAGGTAAGAGGCCTTGGCCGGTGCCGGCCCGATGCACGCCGCCCGATCGGCCAGCCGCACCGCCAGCATGTCGGCATCGGCCTCGGAATGGGCCTGGACCGTCTCGATGCCCAGCGCACTGGCGGCGCGCACGATCCGGACCGCGATCTCGCCGCGATTGGCGATGAAGAGCCGCTTGATCGCCATCGGCCTCAGCCTTCGACGTCGGCCAGGACGGCGCCTGCCATCACCGGGGTTTCGTTTTCGGCCAGAAAGCGGGTGATGGTGCCGCCGATCTCGGACTTCACCTCGATGAACGACTTCATCACCTCAATCAGACCGATCACCTCGCCGGGTGTCACCGTGTCACCGTCGGACTTGAAGGGCGGCTGGTCCGGCGCGGGCCGGCGATAGAACGTACCGGGAAGCGGTGAGCGGATTTCGGCCATCGATATAGTCCTTCTGGAGAGGGTCAGGTCGGCAGGGGCGGTGACTCGATGTCGGCGCGGGGGAGCGGAGCAGGCGGCAGCGGGCTGGTGCGATCAGGCCGCGGGGACGGCGGACACTTCGGCGGCGTTTGCAATGCGGATGCCGGCATCGATCAGCGCGGCGCGCAGGGTGGTGCCGATCTTCAGCGCGCCGGGCGTGTCGGAATGGAAGCAGATCGAGTCAAAGGCGATCTCGATATCGTCGCCATCGACGGTGCGAACCTTGCCTTCCAGGCAGGCACGGACGCATTTGCGCGCGACCTCATCGGGGGCCAGCGCGCGCATGCGGCGGGCAAAGACGATCGAGCCCGACCGGTCGTAATCACGATCGGCATAGAATTCGCGGATCACCGGGAGGCCGGCATGGCGGGCGATGTCATAGGTGACCGATGCGCCCATGCAGTAGAGATAGGTCTCTGGGCTCGACTTCAGCAACGCCTCGACCAGAAGCTGTGACAGGGTTTCGTCACGGGCGACCTCCATGTACAGCGCGCCATGGGGTTTCACATGCTGTAACCGCACGCCGTGACGGCGGGCGAATTCGCGCAGCGCGCCCAGTTGATACAGGATGTCGTTGACCAGTTCGTCGGGCTTGGCCTGGATCACCCGGCGGCCGAAGCCCTGAAGGTCGCGGAAGCCCGGATGGGCACCCAGCGCCACGCCCCGTTCGGCGGCCAGACGGACCACCCTGTCCATCAGATTGGGATCGCCGGCATGAAACCCGGTGGCGACATTGGCCGAACTGATCAGGTCGAGCAGGACGTCGTCCGATGCTTCGCTGATGGTCCAGTGGCCGAAGCTTTCACCCAGATCACAATTGAGATCGACCAGTCTGTTTGCCAAGCGTCTCTCTCCCGTTCTGGCGAACCGCCGCGATGGCATGCGGTCGTGAGCGCCGGTTTCTTCACATATCGTGCGGGAGAGTCTGTCATCTTCGCAATTTCTATTTTCTGAGGATATATTATCGAAAAATCAGAAATTACTGTCTGCGCTTCAGCCTTCCAAATCCTTCGCTCATCATCTTATGATCGGATCATGACAGGGCGGATTATCCATTTCATTGGAAAACATGCCCCATCTCTATCGAAAAATCAGAAGGCCACCGGCCGATGTCGCTGAACTTCCGTCACGTGAAGTACTTCGTTGCCACCGCCACGCTGGGGCAGGTATCGCGAGCCGCCAAGGAATTGTCGATTTCGCAATCGGCCATCACCTCGGCGATCAAGGAACTGGAAGCGGAAACCGGCACCCGGCTGTTCGACCGCACCGCCCATGGCATGGAACTGACCGATGCCGGGCGGCGCTTTCTGGCCGCCGGCTATCGGATTCTGGCCAGTATCGAGGAAGCGCTGCACCCCGGCACGACGGATGACGAGTTGTCAGGGACGCTGTCGGTGGCCGCCAGCTATACCGTGCTGGGCTATTTCCTGCCGCAGCACCTTGAGCGACTGGAGCGTCGCTATCCCAATCTGCGCATTCAATTGTATGAACTCAGCCGTGAGATGATCGAGGATGGGCTGGTGACCAACCGCTTCGATATGGCGGTGGTGCTGACGTCGAACGTCAACAATCCGGAACTGGTCACCGAGACCCTGATGTCGAGCCAGCGGCGGCTGTGGCTACCCGCCGGCCACCCACTGCTCGGCGGCGGCCGGGTCCGGTTCGCCGATATCGCAGCCGAGCCTTATATCATGCTGACAGTGGACGAAGCGGCACATTCGGCCCTGAAATACTGGAACCGCTCGTCTCTCCAGCCGAATATCCGGCTGCGTACCTCGTCGATCGAGGCCGTGCGCTCGACCGTCGCCAATGGCCAGGGCATCTCGATCCTGTCCGACATGGTCTATCGGCCGTGGTCGTTGGAGGGCAAACGCATCGAAACCGTGGTGATGGCGGAAGAGGTGCCGCCGATGAATGTCGGCCTCGCCTGGCGCCAGGGAGTGGACCTGACGCCGGCGATGAAGCTGTTCCGCGGCTATTTCGCCGAGGTCTATCAAACCCCGCAAAGCATGCTGCCGCGTTGACGCCGCCAGCCGCGTCGGCGCAACGGGATGCACTCAACGGGCATGGCGGCCTTCGCCGATCTCCTCGACCAGCTTGTCGATGAAGGCCGGCAGGTCGCCCGGATTACGCGAGGTGACGATGCCCTGATCGGTCACGACCTCTTCGTCGATCCAGGTGGCGCCGGCATTCTTGACGTCGGTGGCGATGGAGGGATAGGAGGTCACGGTCCTGCCGCGCAGGACATCGGCCTCGACAAGCATCCACGGGCCGTGGCAGATGGCCGCCACCGGTTTGCCGCTGGCGACGAAATCCGCCACCAGTTTCACCGCATCCCGGTCCTGACGCAGCGTGTCGGGGTTGATCTGGCCGCCGGGCAGGATCAGGGCATCGAAGTCGTCGATCGCGACATCGGCGACCGTCAGGTCGACATCGGCCTCATCTCCCCAGTCGGTCTTGTCCCAACTGCGGATGCGGCCGGATCTGGGGGCGGCGACCCGCACCTCGGCACCGCGGCGGCGCAGGTCGTCGCGCGGTTGAACCAGTTCGGCGCGCTCATATCCATCGGTGGCCAGAATCAGAACCCGGGCCTGATCGATCGCGGTCATGTCTCGTCTCCCGTTATGGGGGTGGGGCGAGACCAACCCGCCGGGGCTCGGCGGGTTCCGCGACCGCTATGTCCTCTCGGTCATTATGGCCGCTCGGTCGTTATGGCCGGTCGGTCGGGCGCCGGTCGGCGGTGAAGGCGCGGGTGCTGCGCGGGCGTGGTCCGGCACTGCGGCCGGGGGCGGAGGCATCCGGTTCGGCCTTGTCGGGGGCGATTTCGGCGTGCAGCCAGTTCACCACCGGTGCCGCGGTCAATGCAAGGCGGGCCACCTCGCCCACGATCGCATTGGCAGTATAGGGAGGTGACATCAGCTGTTCCTGGTTAACCACCACGATATGTTGACGATTTGTCACCTCGACGCCGATGCCGGTGCGGCCCGACCAGGATTTGCGGCCCACCAGCGACAGATAGCGCTGCCGGCGTTCTGGCGCCTCGGCGGAATAGGGCAGCACCCCCAGATCGGCGATCAGGCTGAGGAACACGCCTTCCGGCGCATTGCGCAAGGTGCCGGTATAGGCGATGTTGCGCCAGCGGAAGGTGAAGCGCAGCGGCTGGAGGCTGTCATTGCGCTTGAACTCGCCGTCCGACCCGATGCTCACGCTCATCGGCATGATCGGCAGCGGCTGCGACGAGATGAACCGGATCATCCGTTCACGGCGCTGTGCAGCCGTCTCCCCCTGATAGGGGCTGATGCCGCTGCGCGCGCCCCCCGTCTGGCCGCTTGCGGTCATGTCTGCGCCTTCATGGCCTGCACGGTCGGTCATTGTCGATCAATCCATGGCTTGCGGCCCCGGTCCCACTGGACCCGCCGGCTCTTCATTAAGACTATAGGCACGAACGCCACGGAATGTCAGGTATGGCGATCGGGCAAGGCCGCCGGATAAAGAGCCGCCGGAACACGGGCTCGTGACTTGTGACAGGGCATCCGCCGCGCGCATCATCGGGTCCATGTTCGACATCATCATCCGCCGCCGGATCGACCCGGCCCTGAACCGGATCGGCCACAGACTGGCCAGCGCCGGCATCACCGCCGATGCCCTGACCCTGACGGGGTTCGGGATCGGGCTCGGCGCCGTGCCGGCGCTGGCGTTGCACGCATTCTGGATCGCACTTGGTTGCATTCTGGTTAACCGGATTGCAGATGGGCTCGATGGTGCTGTGGCACGTGCCGCCCTGGCACGCGCCGGTCCGCCGGCGACGGCCGTTGGCCCGGCTGCCGGCACCGATCGCGGCGGGTTTCTGGACATCGCTTGTGACTTTCTGTTCTACGCGGCCGTGCCCTTCGGCTTCGCGCTGGCCGACCCGGCCGCCAATGCTCTGCCGGCGGCCTTTCTGATCGTCGGCTTCGTCGGTACCGGATCCAGCTTTCTCGCCTTCGCCGCCATCGCGGCCCGGCGCCGCCTGCCACCGGCGCCGCACACCGGCCTGAAGGCGATCCACTATCTGGGCGGGCTGACCGAGGGCACCGAGACCATCGCCCTGTTCATCGTGATCTGCCTGTGGCCGGGCCTGTTTCCATGGGCGGCATGGATCTTCGGCAGCCTGTGCCTGCTGACCACCGCAACCCGCTTCGCCGCGGCGATGCGGCAGTTCCGATGAGGGCTGTCGCGCGCCGTTTGCGGGTTAATATCCACAACAATACAAAAAAACACAAAAATACATAATGCCGCCATATTTCCGCAAAGGCTGGTCCCCATGATCCGGCAGCGACCTGCACACCCGGCAGTGCCGCATGACCTGGATATCCCCAGACGGGCATGAAGGATCGGACAGATGTTCAAGCGCCTCGCAGGTGGTGCCACCGCCACCATCGCTGCCGCCATGCTGATCGGCGGCAGCCTGTTCATGGCCCCGGCCGCCGCGGTTGCCGCCGACCAGATCGACAATAGCGCCTTGTCGGAGACGGGCTTCCGCGCCCATGAGCGGACCTTCGGGCTGGTCTACACGCTGCCGGCGGCGGTGAATGAGCAGCTTGCCCGCACCATTGCCGGTCCGCTGAAACAGGCGCTGCTGACTGAAGGGCTGATTGCCGAGGCGGTGACGCCCAACATTCCGCATGTGACCGTGGTCCATGTCCACAATGCCGATCCGACGACGCCGGATCGCATGCTGGCGGCGCTGCCCGATCTGCCGCCGGTGCTGGATGTGTCCCTGACCCGGTTCTACACCACCGAGGCGGCCAAGGGTGCCGGTCAGCCCTGGTGGCTGGATCTGGGCGTGGTGAAGGAGGGGGCTGGCTACGAGGCGATGATGGCCTTCGATACCACGGCCACCGCAGCGTTGACTCCCTTGCGCGACGGCCCCCTGCCGCGTGTCACCGGCCCGGTCTATGCGGCGATGAGCGACGCCGGCAAGGAATTGGTCAAAACGGTGGGCGTCAGTGGCGTCAATGTCATGAAGGACGGCACGGAAGTCCGGTCGCACAATCCGCATACCACCCTGGTCTACAGCATGGCCCGGTTCACGCCCGATGTGCAGGCGGCCATGGACAAGACCGCCAGCGCCTTCAACCAGATCATCCCCGCGCCGATCGACACCCGCTTCACCACGGTATCGATCGTGGAACTGGGCTTTGCCGGCAATGTCACCCGCGAGATCTATCGCATCAGCCTGGAAGATGGCAGCGTGCTGAACGTGGCGACCGGCCAGACCATGCCGGCGGTGCGGTAACTATTGGCACGTCATGGGGCCGGTCCGCGGACGGGCCGTCCCCCTTCTTAAAGTCGATCGCTGGAAGACCGGAACATCATGCTTCAGGACGAACGCCATCAGCGCATCCTGGCCATGCTCGCAACCTTCGGCCGGATGTCGACCGACAGGATCGCGGCGGATCTGGCGGTGTCGCGTGAGACGGTGCGCCGCGATGTTCTGGAACTCGATGCCCGGGGCGCGCTGCGCCGGGTGCATGGCGGCGTGGTCTCGATCGAACCGCCCGCCGAACCGTCGCTGGGCGAACGGGTGCTGATCCGTCAGGCGCAGAAGCGGAGCATCGCCCGCGCGGCCGCATCGATCGTGCGCGCCGGTCAGACCCTGTTCATCGATGCCGGCACCACGGTATCGGCATTGGCCGCTGAACTGGCCACCCTCAACGGCCTGACCATCATCACCAATTCCTTCGACGTCGCCACGCGCATCATGGCCACGGGGCGCGAGGATCGCGGCCATCGCGTGTTCCAGATCGGCGGCCAGGTCGCCCCCGGCGCCGCGGCCACGCTGGGGGCCGCGGCCATCGCCGCTATCGCGCGCTATCGGGTCGACATGGCCATGCTGTCGCCGGTCGGCATCGACAGCACGGATGGCGCCACGAGTTTCGATCATGACGAGGCCGAGATCGCGCGCGCGATGACCGATCGGGCCGATCGGGTGGTGATCCTGGCCGATCACGCCAAGATCGGCCAGCGCAGCCGGGTCAGCTATTGCAGCCCCCATCGGATCGATCTGCTGGTCACCGACATGGGCGCGCGCGATCTGGCCGAACTCGACCGGCTCCGCCAGTTGGTCGGCGAGGTCATCATCGGATGAGGCAGCCGGACGGATCGCCCGGCTGCTTGCGGATCATGCGGCGGGCCGCGGCTCGCGCCGGATGATCCGCCGCGCCCAGGCGCCGACCCGGTCGCCCAGCACCAGCATGGATGGGGTCAGGATCAGGGTCAGCAGGGTGGCGAAGCCCAGGCCATAGACGATGGCGGTCGACAACTGCGTCCACCACTGGGTGGATGGCGCGCCGACCGCGATCACCCGGTTGGGAATGTCGACATTGACCGACAGCATCATCGGCACCAGCCCCAGCATGGTGGTGACGGTGGTCAGTATCACCGGCCGCAGGCGCTGAGCGCCGGTGCGCAGCGCCGCTTCCACAGCACCCACGCCACGCGCGCGGATCTCGTTATAGGTATCGATCAGCACGATATTGTTGTTGACCACGATGCCGGCCAGCGCAATCAGCCCGATGCCGGCCATCACGATGCCAAAGGGCTGCGCCGTCGCCATCATGCCGATCAGCACGCCCAGCGACGAGAACACCACCGCCGAGAGCACCAGTGCGGTCTGGTAGAAGCTGTTGAACTGCGTGACCAGGATGATCGCGATCAGGAACAACGCGATGCCGAAGGCGCGGCTGAGGAATTCCTGCGCGGCGCGCTGTTCCTCATCCTCGCCCTTATAGGCGATCTCCACCTGCGGATCGAGCGGGTTGGCGGCGATCCAGGCACGGATCTTGCGCATCTTGTTGTCGGGCAGGACGCCATCCGGCACGTCGGCATCCACCGTCAGCACCCGGCGGGCATCCACCCGTTCGATGGTGCCCTGGGTGGGCGCGGCGCGGCGGATGACGAAATTACTGATCGGCGTCTGGCCCATGGCGGTCTGTACCCGCAACTGGTCCAGCCGGTCGCCGGTGCGGTCGACCTCGGGGAAGCGCACCCGGATCTCGACCTCGTCATCGGTATCGTCGGGGCGGTAGGTGCCGACATTCACGCCCTGGGTCACGAAGCGCACGGCATTGCCCACGCCCATGACATCGGCGCCGAACCGGCTCGCCTGGGCACGGTCGACCACCATCTCCCATTCGATACCCGGCACCGGCCGGCTGTCGGCGATGTCGATCAAGCCACCGACGGCGTTCAACCCCTTCAGAACATGCTCGACCGCATCGGGCAGGGCTTCGGGCGTGCGGCTGGACAGCTCGATCTGGATCACCTTGCCGACCGGGGGCCCTGATTCCTCTTCGCGGGCCTCGACCACCAGCCCCGGATGTTCGGCGGTGCGCTCGCGGATGGTCTGCAGGATCTCGCTGGCATGTGGGCGGGTCCGCCAGTCGGCGAATTCCAGGGTGATGATGCCGATGGTATCGGCAGGGAAATCCTCGCCACGGATCGTGCCGGTGCGGGTATAGACGGTCTTGAACCCGTCCAGTTCCAGAACCTCGGCTTCCACCTCGCGGACCAGGGCGTCCTTTTCCTGGATCGACATATTGCCGCGCGCCCGGATCTGGACCTGGGCGTTGTCGGGCTCGACCTTGGGGAAGAATTCGATACCGCGGCCGAAGGTGCCATAGGCCGTGAACACCAGAACCGCAGTCGTGATCGCGATCGCGATCACGACCCACGGATAGCGCACCGCCTTGTCCAGAGTGCGGACATACAGCCCGGCCATGCCGCCGACCGAGCGGATATCGCCTTCCTCGGCCGCCTGCATCATCTCGGCGACCCGGCTGCTGCCGGCGGTGGGCTTGCCGATGATGCTGCCGGTCACCGGCACGAACACCAGCGCCATGGCGAGCGAGGCGGTGAGCGTGACGATCAGGGTGATCGGCAGATATTTCATGAATTCGCCGACGATGCCCGGCCAGAACAGCAGTGGCAGGAAGGCCGCGAGCGTGGTTGCGGTCGACGAGATGATCGGCCAGGCCATGCGGTTCGAGGCTTCGCGATAGGCAGTGACCCGATGCGCACCTTCCAGCATCCGCCGGTCGGCATATTCGGTCACCACGATCGCGCCATCCACCAGCATGCCCACGGCCAGGATCAGGGCGAACAGGACGACGATGTTGACGGTCAACCCCATCGACGACAGCACCAGCATGCCGGTGAGGAACGATCCCGGAATGGCGATGCCGACCAGGATTGCCGAGCGCAGGCCGAGGGCGGCCAGCACCACGATCATCACCAGAATGATGGCGCTCGCGACATTGCTCGACAGATCCGACAGCATGATCTTGATCTGCTCGGATTTGTCCTGGCTGTACGAAACCTCCACGCCGTCGGGATACAGCGCGCTTTCGGCCTCGGCCAGTGCCCGGACCTCGTCGATCGTGTCGATGATGTTCACGCCGATGCGTTTGGTGACCTCCAGCGCGATCGCCGGCCGGCCGTCGACGCGGGCAATGGATGCCGGATCCTTGAAGCCGCGCTGGCCGACCGCGATGTCGCGGAAGGTGACCACCCGCCCGTCCACCGCCTTCACCGGCATGTCGAGGATGTCGTCGACCGATTGGATCAGACCGGGCACCTTGATCGACACGCGGCCGGCATCGCTGTCGAGTGCGCCGGCCGGCACCAACTGATTGTTGCGGCCGACCAGTTGCACCAGTTCGTCCTGCGAGATGCCATAGCTGTCGAGCGCCCGCGGATCGACCACGATCTCGGCCAGATCCTCGCGATCGCCGGCGACATCGACCTCCAGCACGCCAGGAAGAGCCGCGATCTTGTCCTTCAGATCGCGCCCCAGCCGGATCAGCAGCCGTTCATCGACATCGCCCGACAGGGTGACGACCAGAATCGGGAACAGCGCGACATTGACCTCGTTCAGTTCGGGTTCCTCGGTCTCGCCGGGCAGTTCGACCTTGGCGATATCCATCTGCTCACGGACATCGCGCTTGGCTTTTTCGACGTCGAATCCGGCCTCGAATTCCAGAACGACGGTGGCGAAGCCTTCCTCGGCCGTCGCCCGCATCTCCTTCAGGCCCTCGATCGACCGCAATTCCTGTTCCATCGGCCGCACCAGCAGCCGTTCGGCATCTTCCGGCGAAATGCCGTCATGCTTCATGGTGATGTACAGGATCGGGATCGCGACATCCGGGTCGCTTTCCTTCGGGATGTCGTTATAGGCCACCGCGCCGGAAATCAGCAGCAGCACCAGCAGGCTCATCACCGTGCGGGTGCGGGCGAGGCAGGCGTTGATCAGCGCCCTCACGAGCGGTCCTCCGCATCCGACCGCGCGTCCATGCCGGCCGCCGGGATTGCCCGCGACATCTCCATGGCGTCGAGCGCGTCCTCGATCTCCCTGGGCAGCGGCACCAGGCCGCGCAGTTCGGCCGGCGTCACCTCCACCGGTGCCACACGCTCGCCGGTCGCGACATATCCCTGGCCGACCACGATCACGCGCGCATCCTCGTCAAGCCCGGTCACCCAGACCCCCTCGTCGCTGGCCGACAGAATCGACACCACGTCGAATGCCACGCGATCGTCGCCATCCACGACCTTCACGCCCACCCGGCCGCGAGCGTCCAGCGACAGCAGGGCAGGGGTCAGCAGGACAGCCGGTCGCTTGTCCAGCGGTATCGCCAGTTCGGCCGTGACGCCCCCGGGCAGGGTGCCGTCGGGATTGCCGACCTCGATCTCGATGCGGAAGGTCCGGGTCTGGGGATCGGCCTGGCGGCTGATATGGGCGAGTGTGCCCGAAACCTCGGTGCCGTCGGCCAGCCGCGCGCGCGCGGTCTGGCCGCGGGTGAGCGAGCCGATGTCGCGCTCGGCGATCTCGGCCACGATCAGATAGGGCTCGGGCGCCAGCAGGCGGGCGATCTGGCTGCCGGGCGATACATAGGCGCCGATCTCGACATGGCGGCGATCGATGAAGCCTGCGAAGGGCGCGTTAAGCGTGCTGTCGGCCAGATCCTGCTCGATCTCGGCACGTTCGGCGCGGGCCGCCTCGAACTGGGCGCGGGCCTCGGCCAGCCGGAGCTCGGTCTGAAAGCCCTTGGCGCTGAGCGCCGTCGCCGCTTTCAACTCCGCCCGGCGCTGATCGACCAATGCCTTGGCGCGGGCGCTGCGGGCCTCCAGATCACGGCGATCCAGACGGGCGATCACGTCGCCAGCCTCTACCCGCACGCCCTGCGCCACCGGCAGTTCGATGATCCGGCCGGCGCTTTCCGCCGACAGGTCGACCACCCTGCGCATCTCGGTATGGCCGCTGACCACCAGGTCACGCACCTGCGATGCCTGCGACAGCCGCGCGGTGCGCACGGTGAACGGTCCGGCCTCTGCCGGTGGCGATGTGGCCGGATCGGCACCGGTATCGCCACCTGCCTCCGGCGCGGCTGTCGCGTCGGCGGTCGACGCTGCATCGGCATCGAAGCCGTATTCGATGCGGCCGGTATACATCCAGGCGCCAAGGGCGGCGGCAAGGATCAGGGCAAGCAGGATGGAGCGGTTCATGATCGGTCCCGGCTGTGGCAGTCGGCCCCGGTCGGGCCATCGTCGGTTGAGGGATCGGTTTCGGCAGCTGCCCCGGGGGCGGGGGGCTGTTCGCGTTCGCGCGCCAGCGCTTCCAGCAGCGCGGGGCCTTCCCGCTCGACATGGGCCAGCGCCGCGCCATAGACGGCACGGCCAAAGTCGAGCGTGAAGCGGGGGCCGGTACCGATCGGGCCGCAGGCGGCCTCTTCGTGCCGGTTCAATATATCGAGCATCTGGCGATAGAAGGCGGCTTTCATCTTCAGCACGTCCTCGACCCGATCCAGGGTCATCATCCGTGCGAAGAACAGCAGCACCAGGAATTCCGACCGCACCTTCTGTCGCGGCCGGGTTGTCGCCAGCGCATCGGTGAATGCCGCTTCGCCAGCGGCGGTGATGCGATACACCTTCTTGTCGGGGCGACCGTCACGTTCGACCCCGGTCACGGTCACCAGGCCCTCGTCGGCCAGGGTGGCAAGCGCCGGATAGATCGAGCCGAAGCCCGCCGCATGGAAATGCGCGAAGGCGTTCTCGAAATACTGCTTCACCTCATAGCCGGTCGCCTCGCCATGCGTCAGCACGCCAAGGCACAGCGTTCGCACGTCCATGCCACCATCCGCCTTTGCGGCCATCCCCTATCGGTCCGACATATCGACCCGATATATCCAGAGCGGACTCTGACATGTCTCGCCGGTCCAGGCGGTGTGACTTATCTTACAATTAACAAGACTTCACATCAGATCTGGTGGCGCAGATGAACGCGCGGCGTGGAATCGGGCGGGGCAGGTCCGGGCCGTCGGACGACCGGCGACGGCCACGACTGGTCAGCGGCGGCCGGTCAGCGGCGTGGCAGGGCGGCCGACACCACCCGCACTTCCGCCGCCAGAGGCACGCGGCCTTCGGCATCGGCCAGGGCCGCGAAGGCCGCGCGGATGCGGGCCTCGATCAGCGGTCGGGTCTGCGGTGCGGCGTCCAGGCGATGGCCCCAGCTCATCTCAAGCTGCGGGCGCCAGAAATTGTCGGACAGCCGTGGGCGGGGCGCGAAGTTGTGGGTGTCGGTACGGATATCCTCCAATCCGGCCTCGGTCATCGTATCGGCCAGCCGGGTGCAACTGCCGAAACGGAACGGGGTCAGGGCGTCGGCGTGATCGCCGTCATCGCCACCAAGCTCGGCATCGACCGCACTGCCCAGCACGTCGACCATGGTCGAGGCACTGCGCCGGGTCCAGACCATCAGCGCCACCCGCCCGCCCGGACGCAGCACCCGGCGTATGCCGGCCATCACCACGTCTGTCTGCGGGGCGAACATGATGCCGAACCGGCTGACCACGGCGTCGACGCTGGCATCGGCCAGCGGCAGGCGCTCCATATCGGCGGCGCAGACCGACACGACATCGCCAAGCCCGGACTCTCCGGCGCGGGCGCGGATTGCCGGCAGCATCGCCGGCACCAGATCGGTAGCGATCACCAGGCCATCGGCGCCGACCTTGCGGGCCAGCGTCATCGCCGGTTCACCCGCGCCGCTCGCCAGATCCAGCACCCGATGGCCGGGCGCCACGCCGGCCGCGTCCAGCAGAATCTCGTTGAAGCGGGTCGCCATGGCTTCCATCGGCCGCGCCCAGCGCACCCAGGTCTCGGCCTTCGCGGCCCATAAGGCACTCTGTTCGCGGGTGCGGGCGGCGGCAGCGTCGGCGTCAGTGACAACACTGGTCACGGAGGCGGCGGTCTCGGGGGCGGCGGTCGGGGTGGTGGCGGTCACGGCTCGGGTCATCCTTGGTCGGTGGGGGAGGGGGAGGTGGCCACCGACGGGGCGGCGGCAGTCGGGGCGGTCGGCAGTGGGGCGCCGCTTGCCGGCGGCAGGCCCTGGGCGCGTGCGGCGGCCTCGGCGGCGGCCAGCGCCTCGGGCGTGTCGATATCGCCCAGGATCGCGGCATCGGGCATCTCCACCTCGACGACCACATCCTCATGGGCGCGGATCACCTCGCGGGCGCCACGATCGCCGGTTTGGGACATCATCTCGGTGAAGAACCGGCGGTCGAACAAGACGGGATTGCCGCGCCGCCCCTTATAGACCGGCACGCAGATCAACCGGCCCTCATCCGGGTCATAGGCATCGATCAGCCGGTCCAGGTGCCGGGCGCTGATGCCGGGCATGTCGGCCAGCAGCACCACGGCCGCTTCGGCGCCGTCCGGCACGTCGGCCAGCCCCAGCGACAGCGACAGCGACATGCCGGCCGCGGGATCCTCGTTCACCACCACCGGCACCGGCCGGCCGCCGATCGCCAGCCGGACATCGGTTTCGGGGCCGGTGACCACAGTCAGCGCCCGCAGCCGGCTTTCCAGCGCCGCGTCCAGCACATGGCCGATCAGCGGCTTGCCCATGATCTGGCGCACCAGCTTGTTGGGCGGTCCCATCCGGGTGCCACGGCCGGCGGCCAGCACGACACCCGCCACATTGCGCACCGCCCGCGGGCCCCGCCGGCGCGGACCGGGAGAGGCGGCGGCCCGTGGCAGCGGCCGTTCACCCACCTCTTTCAGCAGTCCGCCGACACCGAAATCGGCGATGTCGAGGGCCTCGATCGCCTCGCCGGCCGCAGCGCGCTCAAGAACCCGGTCGAACCCATTCATCTTGGGGCTGCGGGCACACCCCGGCGCGCCGATCACCACCCGCCCGGCCAGACGCCCCAGCATCAGCAGATTGCCCGGATCGACCGGCATGCCCAGCCGCACCACCGTGCCGCCGATATCGGTCAGCGCCGCCGGGATCACATCGGCCCGATCGACGATCGCCGAGGCACCGGCCACGACAATGAGATCCATCGGCTCCCGCGCCAGATCGGCCATGGCACGGGCCAGACGCGTGCGGTCGTGGGGCACGCGTTCGATCACCGGTGCCCGCGCGCCCAGCCGCATCAACCGGGCACCGATGGCGCGCGCGGTTTCCTCGTAGATCTTCTCTTTCAGATGCGGCAGTTCGGTCATGATCAGCGCCGCATGGATCACCCGCCAGGGCGCGATCCGGATCGCCGGCCGTCCGGCACGGGCGATCGATGCCAGCACCTTCTCAAGCGCCGGGCGGGGTGCCGCGAAGGGGATGATCTTGATCGTCGCCAGCATCTCGCCGCCCTCGCAGGCGGTGTCGTCGGCCAGGGTCGCAACGGTGATGGACTCATCGATCCGGTTGACCGCCCGGATCATGGGCTCGTCGATCCGCACCAGGCCGCGGGTGGCCGCATACAGGTTGACGCGGCCGGTGAAAGCGCGGGCGACGCGTACATTCGGCCCGGCCAGCGCCTCGGTCACCTGGGCCGCGGCCTCGTCCTCATGCACGTCGTCGGGGCCCAGGCGCGCGCCCAGAACCTGGGTGCGGCCCTGATCCCGGATCAGGGCAATCGTCTCCGCATCCAGCCGGTGGCCCTTCTTGAGCACGCGGCCCTCGACGGCAATGGCATGGGCCAGCAGAACGCCGTCTGCCTGATCAAGCGGATGTTCGGAGAAATCCATGGGGTCGGTCGACTTCGCATATGGCAGGGACAGGGTGGAGGATCGGGAGCGTCAGACAGGATGGCGGCCGTGCTATCCCTTGGGCGGGCGCTGCCGCAGGCTGGCGGCCGAGCCGGTGCGGCGCACGGCGACCACTTCCGACAGGATAGACAAGGCGATCTCGGGCGCGGTGCGCGCACCGATGGCCAGGCCGATCGGCGCATGGATGCGGGCGATCCGGCCGGCATCGATACCGGCCTCCTGCAGACGCGCGACCCGCTTGCCATGGGTGCGGCTGCTGCCAAGGGCGCCGATATAGAACAGATCAGAGGTCACCGCCATCTGTAGCGCCGGGTCGTCGAGCTTCGGATCATGGGTCAGCGCCAGCATCGCCGAGGCACCATCCAGGCCGATCTCGCCCAGCACGTCCTCGGGCCAGGCAACATGGGCGGTGACACCTGGGAAGCGCTCCGGCGTCAGAAACGCGCCGCGCGGGTCCACCACCACCATGTCATAGCCGATGGCTGCCGCCATTGGCGCCAGCGCCTGGGCGATGTGCACGGCGCCGATCACGATCAGCCGTGGCCGGGGCGCGAAGACGTTGATGAACCAGCGCCTGCCGTCGGCCTCGACCGTGGCCGCGCGATCGTCGCGGATCGCCGCCAGCGCCGCATCATGCAGGGCATCCGGCAACGGGGCACCGGCGTCGTCGCCATTGTCGGCGATCAGCGCTGTCGGCCCGCCGGGGGTGAGGGCGCTGACCAGTGCCAGGCCACGGCGTGCGGCACGGTCGGCGGCGATGCGGCGGATCAGGGTTGCATCCATGGGTTCTGCGCGCTCCTGTCAATCCAGCCGTTCGACCCAGACTTCCAGCCGGCCGCCGCAGGCCAGACCCACGGCCCAGGCCTGATCGTCGCCGATCGAGAAATCCATCAATTGCGGCGGCGCGCCGTCGATGCAGGCCTGCGCCGCCTCGATCACGGCACCTTCGACGCAGCCGCCCGATACCGACCCCGCGAAACGGCCATCGGCGGTGACGGCCATCTGGGCGCCGGGCAGGCGCGGCGCGCTGCCCCAGGTGGACACCACCGTCGCCAGAGCCACGCCGGTGCCGGCATCGCGCCAGCCCAGTGCCGCGGCCAGAACGTCGTCGCCGGTGATGGCGGTCGTATCGTTTGCAGCAGCCGGACGTCCGGTCATGATCGCCTCCTTCTCGTCGTCGCCAGCCCGTGCCGTGGCGCGCGTCACGCGCCCGGCTGCAATGTTTCGGGCCGGATCTGGGTCTCAGACCGGATCTGGCGGCGCCATGCCTCCAGCCGCGGATCGGCCGCGGCGGCGGGGCGGGTCAGTGCGGTTGCCAGTGCCTCGATCCCGATCAGATTATGCACCGCCCTGAATTCATGCACATGGGGCAAAATCGCCCGCACGCCACGGGCGGCCGGCTGGAACCCGTCGAACCGCAGCAGCGGGTTCAGCCAGATCAGCCGTGGCGTCAACCGCGACAGACGCTCGACCGCCCGGCCAAGAACGTCGTCTTCGGCCCGGTCCAGCCCGTCGGTGACCAGCAGCACCACGGCATTGCGGGTCAGCACCCGACGGGCGAAGCGCCGGTTGAAATCGGCCAGACTGGGCCCGATCCGGGTGCCGCCGGACCAGTCCTTCACCCGACCGCCCACCGCCGCCAGGGCCTCGTCGGGGTCGCGGCGCGCCAGATCATGGGTGACGTTGCTCAACCGTGTGCCGAACAGGAACACGCTCACCCGCTGCCCGGCATCCTGCATCATCGCGTGCAGCAAATGCAGCATCATCCGTGCATAGGCGTCCATCGAGCCCGAGACATCGACGATCGCCACCAGCGGCGGCCGTTCACGCCGGGGCCCCCGGCGGGCCAGCCGCACCGCCTCGCCGCCGCTGCGGATCTGGGCCTGCAGGCTGCGGCGCAGATCGATGCGCCGGCCATGGGGCGCCGGCTTCATCCGGCGTGTCGGCCGTTCCGGCAGGCGGGCGCGGATCAGGCGGATGGCGCGCCGGGCCTCGGCGGCTTCCACGGCGCTCATCTGTTCGAAGTCGCGGGTCTTCAGCCGTTCGGTCGCATCCCAGGTCAGGCTGGCATCGATGCGGGTTTCCTCACGCACCTTCTGCCCGGATGGTGGCGGGGGTGGTGGCGCATCGCCGGTGAAGGCATCGGCCAGCCGCCGGGCCAGCTTGCGGCCATCGGGCGGCCGGTCGGCCTCCACCTGCGGCAGCAGCAGCGCCAGCAGCCGTTCCCGCAATTGCGGGTCGCGCCAGAACACGTCGAAAGCCTGTTCGAACAGCGCCAGATGCTCGCGCCGTTTGACCAGCGTTGCTTTCAGTGCCGCATGAACCTGCGGCCGCGACGCCATGTCGACGGCGGCCATCGCCTCGGCCGCAACCAGCACGTCTCCGGGGCCGATGGTCAGGCCGGCACGCCTGAGCAGTCGCGCGAAGCGGGCGATATTGGCCGGAAGCCGGCCGCTGGTGCCATTGTCGGTCGCAGGGCGGCCGGTCATGCTGTCACCGGTCATGCTGTTACCGGTCACGCGGTCGCGGCCCTTGTGCCGGCATTGGCCCGCCTCTGGATGTCTGCCTGTGCCTCGGCCAGCAGACGGGCGGTCTCGGCGCCAGTCATCCGGGCGATGTCATCCTGATATTTCAGCAGCACGCCCATGCTGCCATCGATCAGCCCGGGGTTCAGATCCACCGCATCCAGTTGGACCAGGGCATTGGCCCAATCGAGCGTTTCGGCAACGCCGGGCGCCTTGAAAAGATCTTCAGACCGCAGCCGCTGCACGAAGCCCACGATCTGGGCGGCCATCGCCTCGGCCACGGCGGGGGTCTTGCGGCGGACGATGGCGATCTCGCGCGCCTCGTTCGGAAAATCGATCCAGCGATACAGGCAGCGCCGTTTCAGGGCATCGTGGATTTCACGGGTGCGGTTCGAGGTCACGATCACGATCGGCGGCGTTTCGGCGCGGATGGTGCCGATCTCGGGGATGGTGACCTGAAAATCGGCCAGCAATTCCAGCAGGAAGGCTTCGAACGGCTCATCGGCGCGGTCGATCTCGTCGATCAGCAGCACCGGCGGTCCCGCTGGGTCGGGGGTGATAGCGTCGAGCAATGGCCGGCGCAACAGAAAGCGTTCTGAGAACAGATCGGCGCCCAGCCGCTCGCGGGCGCCCGCGCCTTCAACCTCGCCGGCCGCCTCGGCCAGCCGGATCTCCAGCATCTGGCGGGCATAGTTCCAGTCATACAATGCCTGGGCCTGATCCAGCCCCTCATAGCATTGCAGGCGGATCAGTCGGCGGCCCAGCGACTTGGCCAGCACCTTGGCGATCTCGGTCTTGCCGACTCCGGCTTCCCCTTCCAGCAGCAGCGGCCGGCCCAGCCGCATGGCCAGGAACAGCACCGTGGCCAGGGCCTCGTCGGCGACATAATCGCCGGCATCGAGCAGGGCCAGGGTCTCGGCGACGGAGGTGGGCATGGCGGCGGGTTCTGACTGCGTCAAGACAGGCTCCTCAGGCGACGGGATAGCGATGGCGGGCCGGGCCGCAGTGGCGAGGGCATAGCCCCGCCCGGTCAATCTGGGCACCGGGCCGGCAAACGGCAAGCGGCGGCACGGCGCGGATCCGCCACCATGCCGCCGCCATGTCGGCGCTGCCGTTACCGGAGTGGGTCTTGGCCGCCGGATCAGGCGAGGGCGGCGGCCACCGCACGTTTGGCGATCACGCTCACCAGATGCGCGCGATAGGCGGCACTGGCATGCATGTCGGCATTCAGGCCATCGGCCGGCACGGTGATGCCGTCGACCGCTTCGGGCCGGAAATCGGCGGCAAGCGCCGCTTCCATGGCGTCGATCCTGAACACCGACGGTGCGGCACCGGTGACCGCCACCCGGACCGATCCATCCTTGTGCCGGGCCACGAACACGCCCACCAGGGCATAGCGCGAGGCCGGGTTGGGGAACTTCACATAGCCGGCCTTGTCGACCAGCGGGAAGCGGACCGCCTGGACGATTTCGGCCGGGGCCAGCGCGGTTTCGAACATGCCGACGAAATAGTCGTCGGCGGCGATGGTCCGCTGGTCGGTGACGATGTCGGCAGCCAGGGCCAGCGCCGCCGCCGGATAATCCGCGGCCGGATCGTTATTGGCCAGCGATCCGCCGATGGTGCCGCGGTTGCGGACCTGGGCATCGCCGATATGCGCCGCCAGATGGGCCAGGGCCGGAATGGCGGCCTTGACCTCGTCGGAGCGGCCGACGGCGGCATGACGGGTCATGGCGCCGATGACCAGATGGTCGCCATCGCGGCTGATGCCGGCCAGATCGGCGATGCCGTTCAGGTCGATGATGTCCGACGGTGCCGCCAGACGCTGTTTCATGGTCGGCACCAGGGTCATCCCCCCGGCGACCAGCTTGGCCTCGTCATTGCCGGCAAGGGTGGCCGCGGCGTCGGCGACCGTGCCCGGGCGGTGATATTCGAAAGCGTACATCTTAAAGCGTTCCCCGATCGTGATCAGACAGGCGGGCGTGATCAGGCAGGCAGGCGTGATCAGACAGACAGGTCCATGATCGCTGCATGTCGATCATTCCGCCGCGGCGGGCATGCGTGCCGCATTGATCGTCGTCCACACCCGGTTCGGCGTCGCGGGCATGTCCATGTCGGTGACGCCCAGCGGCCTGAGCGCGTCGATCACCGCATTGATGATCGCCGGCGGCGAGCCGATGGCGCCGGCCTCGCCGCAGCCCTTCACCCCCAGCGGGTTGGTGGTGCAGGGGACTTCGTTGTGGGCGACCGTGAAGTTGGGCAGATCGTCGGCGCGCGGCATGCAGTAATCCATGAACGAGCCGGTCATCAGCTGGCCGCTGTCCTGATCATAGACCGCCGCTTCCAGCAGGGCCTGACCGATGCCCTGGCCGATTCCGCCATGGACCTGGCCTTCGACGATCATCGGATTGACGACATTGCCGAAATCGTCGACCGCCACGAAGCGCTTGATCTCGACCACACCGGTTTCCGGGTCGATCTCCACCTCGCACAGATGGCAGCCATTGGGATAGGTGAAGTTGATCGGATCGTAATAGGCGCTCTCGTCCAGCCCCGGTTCCAGCTTGTCGAGCGGATAGTTGTGCGGGACATAGGCCGCCAGCGCCACCTCGCCGATCGTGACCCCCTTGTCGGTACCCTTGACCGAGAACCGGCCGTCCTTGAACTCGATGTCGGCTTCGGCTGCTTCCATCAGATGGGCCGCGATCTTGCGGCTCTTGTCGACCACCTTGTCGATCGCCTTGACCAGCGCCGAGCCGCCGACCGGCAGCGAGCGCGAGCCATAGGTGCCCATGCCGAACGGCACCCGGTCGGTGTCGCCATGAACGATTTCCACCTGCGACAGCGGCACGCCCAGCTTGTCGGCCACCACCTGCGCGAAGGTGGTCTCGTGGCCCTGGCCATGGCTGTGGGCGCCGGTGAACACGGTGACCGATCCGGTGGGATGCAGCCGCACCTCGGCCGCCTCATACAGACCGGCGCGGGCGCCGAGCTGGCCGGCCAGCGCCGATGGTGCCAGACCGCAGGCCTCGATATAGGTCGACACGCCCAGGCCCAGCATCCGGCCACGCGCCTTCGCCTCGGCCTTGCGGGCATCCAGGCCCGCATAGTCGATCAGCGCCATGGCATCATCGAGATTCTTGTGGAAATTGCCGCTGTCGTACTGCACCGCCACCGGGGTCTGATAGGGCATCATGTCGGGGGTGATGAAGTTCTGCTTGCGCAGCGCGATCCGGTCGATGCCGGCCTCGACTGCCGCCTTGTCGACCAGCCGTTCCAGAAGATAGCAGGCCTCGGGCCGGCCGGCGCCGCGATAGGCATCCACCGGCGTGGTGTTGGTGAAGGCGGCCTTCACCTCGCAATAGATCGCCGGCGTCTTGTACAGGCCCGCCAGCAGCGTGCCGTACAGATAGGTCGGGATCGAGGGTGCGAAGGTGGAAAGATAGGCGCCGAGATTGGCCACCGTCTCGACATGCAGGCCCAGGAAATTGCCATCGGCATCCATGGCCAGCCGCGCGCGGCTCCAGTGATCGCGGCCATGGGCATCGGTCATGAAGCTTTCGGTGCGCTCCGCCGTCCAGCGGACCGGGCGTTCCAGCTTGCGCGCCGCCCAGGTGACGATGGCCTCTTCGGCATAATGATAGATCTTCGACCCGAAGCCGCCGCCGACATCCGGCGCCACCACCCGCAGCTTGTGTTCGGGGATCTGGAGCACATAGGCGCCCATCAGCAGGCGGATGACATGCGGATTCTGGCTGGTGGTATAGAGGGTATAGTTGCCGCTCGACGGCTCGTAGTCGCCGATCGCCGCCCGCGGCTCCATGGCATTGGGGATCAGGCGGTTGTTGATCAGCTCCAGTTCCACCACCCGGTGGGCATTGGCGAAGGCGGCATCGGTCGCGGCCTTGTCGCCCAGCTCCCAGTCATAGCACAGATTGCCTGGCGCCTGATCGTCCCAGACCGCCGGCGCGCCGGAGGCGAGTGCCTTGCGGGCATCGGCCACGGCCGGCAGCTCGACATAGTCGACGACCACGTCTTCGGCCGCATCCTTGGCCAGTTCCTTGGATGTCGCGATCACCACCGCGACATTGTCGCCGACATGGCGCACCCGATCGGGGATCAGCGGCGGATGCGCCGGCTCCTTCATCGGCGAGCCGTCCTTGGAATGCACCGCCCAGCCGCAGGGCAGGCCGCCGACGCCGTCGGCCGCCATGTCCTTGCCGGTGAACACCGCGATCACCCCCGGCCGCGCCAGAGCCGCCGAGGCATCGATGCCGGCGATGTCGGCATGGGCATGGGGGCTGCGGATGATATAGGCATAGGTCTGGCGCGCCAGCTGGATGTCGTCGGTATATCGGCCCCGGCCGGTCAGGAAGCGCCGGTCCTCGGTGCGCCTCACGGGCTTGCCCATCGACTGCTCGGTCATGTCCTCAACTCCTCCCCATCGCCCGGCCGGTTCATGCCGCCGGGCCTGTTCTCGTGTTGCGGCGCGTCCGGGCAGCGGGTCAGCCGCGCATCGTCTCGGCGGCGGACTGCACCGCCTTCACGATGTTGTGGTATCCGGTGCAGCGGCAGATATTGCCTTCCAGATGCTTGCGGATTTCCGCTTCGGTCGGGTCGGGGTTGTTCTTCAGCAGGTCGACGGCGCTCATCACCATGCCGGGCGTGCAGAAGCCGCACTGAAGGCCGTGATTCTCGTGAAACGCCGCCTGCATCGGGTGCAGGGTGCCGTTCTGTGCCATGCCTTCGATGGTGGTGACCTCGCAGCCATCGGCCTGCACCGCCAGCAGCGTGCACGACTTCACGGATGCGCCGTCGACATGGACCACGCAGGCACCGCACTGGCTGGTGTCGCAGCCGACATGGGTCCCGGTGAGTCCGAGATGGTCGCGGATGAACTGCACCAGCAGGGTCCGCGGCTCGACCGGGCGTTCCACCCGCTCGCCGTTCACCGTCAGGCTGATCTGGACCGGCATGTATAACCTCCCCATCGGTCGGTAGACGACGGCCGCACGGGCAGGCCGCCGTGGATCACGCACGGGCCGGAGGCATCGGGGCCGGGGAAGCGTTGGATGATACGGCGATCAGTCTGCCCGTCGCTCAATCGGAGCGGTTGGCTCTGGTCGCACCGCCACAGGGCCGATTGCACGGCCACCACAGGCGGAACCCGGGCGATCGGTCGCCCGCCGGTTCATTCACTCGTCCTCCGCCGGCATCGGTGTCGGGGTTCAGACCCCTTGTTTGCATCCGACCGGGCGACGAGAAGTTTGGCGCTGCGAACCGGGGTGGTCAAGCGCGATACCATGACGGCGGCGCGCTAAAAATCGCCGAAAAAATGCCGCACTGCAACCGCCGGCGACGCCGATGCGGCCGTGCCGGCGGACAAGCAACTGAACTTGGGTCAGTATCCGCGATCACGCAGCACGGGATCGCGCGGCGGCAGGCCGCCCGCATGGCGGCGCAGGCTGTCGGCCAGGATCGGCGCCATCGTCTCGGGCGTGCTGTCGGCGGCGACATGGGGTGTGAGCACGATCCTCGGGTGGTGCCAGAACCGGTGCCCGGGGGCCAACGGCTCGGTCGCGGTGACATCGAGTGTCGCGGAGGCAAGGTGGCCGCTGTCGAGGGCCGCCAGAAGATCGTCCTCGATCACATGGCCGCCGCGCGCGACATTGACCAGATGGCTGCCGGCGGGCATCTGCGCCAGACGCCGGGCATCGATCAGGCCGCGCGTCTCATCGGTCAGCGGCAGCAGATTGACCAGGCAACCGGATGTGGCGATCACCCGATCCAGCCCGTCGGCGCCCGACAGGCAGGTGATGCCGTTGATCGCCTTGGGGCTGCGCGACCAGCCGGTGACGCCGAAGCCCAGCGCCGTCAGGGCGCGGGCGGCACTGGCCCCCAACTCCCCCAGCCCCAGCATGCCCACGGCAAGCGCGCCGCCAGGAACGTCGCGTTTCGCCCAGCGTCCGGCCGCCTGCTGTTGCCGGTAGCCCAGGGCATCCACCGACACCGCCAGCACCGCATGAACCACGAAGCGCACCATCTCGATTGTCATCTCAGGGTCGACCGCGCGCCCGAGTGCGACACCCGGCCCGATCGCCGGGTCCGCCAGCAGATGCTCGACCCCGGCCCCCAGCGACTGGGCAAGACCCAGCCGGGTCATGCCCTCAAGCGCACCCTCTGGCTGCTTCCACAACAGCGCCGCCTCGATCTCGCCCCGATCCCCCAGATCCGGCCACAGCCGCAGATCGATCCCCGGCGCCGCCGCCCGCAACGCCGCCGCCCAGCGCGGCAGATCCCATCCCGGCGCGATGATGGCGGTGACGGGCAGGCGGGGGGTGGTGGCGTCGGTGGTCATGGGCGGGGCTCCGGACGGGCGGCGGGTGGAATGCAGGGGGCGCAGCATAGCGCGGCATGAGGGCGGCGTCACTTGGCTGGGGGCAACCGGGGCTGGGGGCGATCCGGCATCGACGGCCGGCTGTTATTATACTCCTGTATGCCGTTTAAAATATAAATATATCAATAGCTTGGAAATTATTATTGAGATGATTTCGCAGGAATTGCTTTCTCTTTCAAGAGCCTGAAGATATTTTGATCATATATGTCATTGCAATGCTTTAAGAGATTCTGTTTTACTTGTGAAGACGCGCCAATGGGCTTGTCGATGAAGATCTGAACAGTGCAGTGGCGGTTGTCCGCCCGGATATTCTGTCATGATGCACGTCGCATTGGTTGGTACTGAAGAGGAGACGTAATCCATGACCTTGCAGATTTCTGCCGTCCAGTGGAGCTCGCTCGATCATATTGCAGACGTCAGACCCATCGACGACACTGATGCGTCATGTCTGATGGAGATCCGTGCCGTGCTGGAGAAGCACCGTTGTCTGGAGCGGTTTGGAGTGGCGCTTCTGCACAACCATTTCGATCTTGCGGAAGATGAGATCCTTCTGGAGACGACCGACGTGAACACGCGCGAGCAGTTCCTTCGGCCAGTCAAGCAGTCGTGGATGGACGAGAACGGCGTAACCGCTCAGACCACGGTTGTGACCTTTGACGAGAAGGGCTATCACCGCCGCTGCGGCTGCAATCCTCGGACGTCGGGCCACCATCATCTTTGACGGCGTCCGGTCTTTGACCGCACCCGGGCATCGGTGACAATCGGGCGGAATATTGTGGTATTCCGCCCGTACTGTCCGGGGCCGGGCTTCCTGGCGGTGGTCTATGGTGTGAAGCAGCCATGCCTCTCAGACTTACCCGATCCGATATCACGACCCTGAATGTCGATGCTGTCGTCAATTCGGCCAATCCATCGCTCACCGGCATCGGGCCTGACCTTCCGGACGGATCTGGCGGCGTCGACGGCGCCATTCATCGGGCAGCCGGTCCCGAACTGTACCGGTACTGCGTGGCGCTATCGCAAGTCGACACAGGGCCAGAGGGCCAACCGGTGCGTTGCCGGCCTGGATGCTGCGTCCTTACGCCCGGCTTCCGATTGCCCGCGCTTTACATCCTTCATGCAGTCGCGCCGAGAGGGGGTGTGAAGGCTTCCGATCAGGCACCCATGCTGTTGGTACGCCTTTATACCGAGATCCTGGCCGTGGCGATGCGTCATGAAATCGTCCGTCTGGCGCTACCGCCGATCGGAACCCGATCCTATGGCATCGATCCCGAGTTCGGCGCCCGGACGGCATTGGCGGCTGTGTCGGATCATCTCGACCGGCATCCAGATATGGAGATCGTCTTCTGCCTCGTGGAGCCGGAGCAATACGACATATATGATGCCGTGATGCGCGGCATGGTGGCGGATGCCCCGATTTTGCAACGCCACCTGTCGCAAACGTCTGTTTAGACCGTTTTTGGCGCCAATCTCGCGCTTGACCATCACGGATACTCTAGCTGACGAGGGCTACCCAGCGATGGGGAACTGGCGGGACCAGATGGATGTGTCCATCGCGAATTGGCGACTGCCACCGGTCGTGCCTGGGGTATGGCGACAGCCATCCCTGACCGAGGGTATGGCGATTCTCAACACGCTTTGCGATGCCGGCCATGAAGGCCGGATCAGTGCGCTTGTCGGGCTGCGTGTACTGGTGCCCCGCTTCCTGACCGATACGATCCTCGTGGAGATCCTGCTCGACACGGCGGGAGAGGGTTTCGCTCTATCGGTCATGTTCGCGATGTCGGCGGACCAGGTTGTGCATTTCGACGGGACGGCGGCGGCGCTTGATCGTCTGCGTGCGGCCGGCCGGGTGAGAATCGCGGATGACAGCGATGCCCGAGCCTACCTGATCCTTCACGGCAATCTCGTCTGTGGCGAGGCAGGGCCTTTTCTGATTGTCGAGAGCAAAGCCGACGCGCCATCCCACATCTCGGCGCCCCTCATCGCCGCCGTGCTCGACAGATCGCTGAAGCCGGTCGTCCTGAAGGCGGTGAGAGCCAATGGAGCCTATCTGATCGAAGCTGTCATGTGCTACGACAGCACCCTCTTTGTCGTCGACTTGGAGGTCTCTCCCGACGGTGCGGTAGAGATGATCGACAGCGAGGCGATCGCGCGTGGCATTCCATTCCGCGTGCACGGTTTCGTCAGTGGATTCCGGGTGCTCCACGACCCTGACAGCCCGTGACCTGCGCGGACCGCGTCATCTCGTCGTTCACGATGCGCATGTTATCCGCGACACGATATTCATTCCCCTCAGGTTGCGTGGCGCGGAGCCCAGCTGAGAGCATCCGACCTCTCAAGAGGGATCGAGCCGTGGTATTTGCCCATGGTGAGTTGCCTTCAGCATAACCAACTGAGAACGCGGTGATCTTTACGCATTCGGGTGCGCCGAAATCGCAGATTGAAGGCGTTCGATCTGGAGGCATGATGGATACCGAATGCCGGAAGCAGGCCTGAGGCGACACTGGCCCGCGCATGGCCTGCCCGCATAACTGCGCAACCGAAATTCAGAAGCGCATTGCGTCGATCCAGAACTGCGGCGGCTGCGCCCTCAACCGTCGCGTCATGCACCTGACTGTCATGAGTATCGATCTCGCATCATGACTTTTCATCATGCAATGCCCAGTATTCATGCGTTGTGATGCCGGTTGTATGATTCCATACTCGACCTGCAAATAAAAACAAGGTCAGGAGACATGCGGGATATGATGAATCGCAGGCGGTTCAACACCTTCCTCGGCGCGGGCATGGTCTCGGCTGCGGCAGGGCTGTCGATCGGGATGGGACGGGCCTTTGCGGCTGAGAGTTCATTCCAGCGCGTGAAGAATTCGGGGGTATTACGCATCGGTGGTGTGCCGGATGGCGCCCCCTATTACAAGAAGAGCCTGACCGATGGGACGTGGCAGGGCTTCTATATCGATATCTGCAAGAAACTCGCGGATGATCTTCGTCTCGAACTCTCGGTTCTGGAGACCACCTGGGGCAATTCGGTGCTGGATCTTCAGGCCAACAAGGTCGACGTCTTCTTCGGCCTGAATCCCACGCCCGAGCGGCAGAAGGTCATCGACTTCTCGGTGCCGGTGTTCAACAACGCCTTCTCCCTGGTGGCGAAGGAGGGGCTTGAGGCCACAAGCTGGGAGGATGTGAACAAGCCGGAGATCCGCATTGCGGTCGATGCCGGCTCGTCGCATGACGCGGCGGTGACACGCCATGCGCCGAACGCAACCGTCGTGCGTCTGAAGAACCAGAGCGACGCCACCGCCGCCCTGCAGTCGGGGCGTGCGGATGCGCAATGTCTGGTGCTGGTGCTCGGCCTGTCGCTGCGGGCCAAGAACCCGAAGATCGGCAAGCTGATCATCCCGACACCAGCCGATTTTACCACCTCCAATGCCGGTTTCCGGCGCGAGGACGACCAGTCCTGGCGGCAGTTCGTCGATGGCTGGATCAAGGCCAATCGTGCGAGCGGCTTCATCAAGGACGCGATCATCCGCAATATGCAGTTGGTGGGCGTCAAGCAGTCCGACTTCCCGCCCGGTTTCGACGTCTGATCTCCCCGGATCCGCGGCGGGGGCAGGCTGCCGCCGCCGCGGATCCATTGCCACCCTGGACCGGGAGATCCGGATGTACGAATGGGATTTCGGCCTGTTGTGGGGCTATCGCTGGCTTTTCCTCGACGGGTTATGGGTGACGGTGTCGTTCACCGTGGCCATCGTGACCGGCGGGCTGGCGGTGGGATTGGTCGGCGCGCTGGGTCTGCTCTGCCGCTTCGCGCCGCTGCGCATGGCAAGCCTCGCCTTCATTGAAGTCTTCCGCTGCACGCCCATCCTGGTGCAGCTGATCTGGTGCTACTACGCCCTGCCGATCCTGGCGGGCATCGAACTCAGCGCGACGAGTGCTGCCCTGATCGCCTTGTCCTGCTATGGCGGCGCCTTCTATGCCGAGATCATCCGCGGCGGCATCGTCTCGATCGATCCCGGGCAAAGCGAGGCGGGGGCGGCGCTGGGCATGATGCCGGCCCAGACCATGCGGCGGATCATCCTGCCCCAGGCGCTCCGGCGCATGATCCCGGCGCTGATGAACCAGTCGATCCTGCAGTTCAAGAACACCTCGCTGGTCTCGGTGCTGGCGGTGCCCGATCTGGTCTATCAGGGCCAGATGGCCGCCCATGACAGCTTCCGGCCGCTGGAGACCTATACCGCGATCGCGGTTGCCTATTTCGTCATCCTGTTCCCGCTGACGCTGTTCGTCCGCCATCGGGAGCGCAGGCTGGGGGGCCGGTCATGACTGCCGCTGAAACCAGGCTGGAAGAGATCAGGCCGCCGGAGACCAAGATCGAGATTACCGGCCTGCGGAAATCCTTCGGATCGCTGGCCGTCCTGCGCGATATCAGCTTCACGGTGCCGACAGGCGGGGTGGTCTCGCTGATCGGACCGTCGGGCTCGGGCAAATCGACCCTGTTGCGCTGCATGAACCTGCTGGTGACCCCCGATCGCGGCAGCATCCGCGTCGGCGATGTCCGCTTCGTCTTCGGCACCGGCGCGCCGATGCCCTCGCATCGCAAGCTGGCGGGCTTCCGGGCACGCACCNACCGCGCGAGACCCCCGCCAAGCTCCCAAGCCGTCAGCAGACGGCGTCAAACCATGGGTAGCGGGCATTCGGCAACAGCCTCTTGTGGGGCTATCGCTGGCTCTTCCTCGACGGGTTATGGGTGACGGTGTCGTTCACCGTCGCGATCGTGGCCGGCGGGCTGACGGTCGGGCTGGCGGGTGCGCTGGGTCTGCTCTGCCGCTTCGCGCCGCTGCGCATGGCAAGCCTCGCCTTCATTGAGGTCTTCCGCTGCACGCCCATCCTGGTGCAGCTGATCTGGTGCTACTATGCCCTGCCGATCCTGGCAGGTATCGAGCTCAGCGCGACGAGTGCGGCACTGATCGCGCTGTCGTGCTATGGCGGTGCCTTCTATGCCGAGATCATCCGCGGCGGCATCGTCTCGATCGATCCCGGGCAAAGCGAGGCGGGGGCGGCGCTGGGCATGATGCCGGCGCAGACCATGCGGCGGATCATCCTGCCCCAGGCGCTCCGGCGTATGATCCCGGCGCTGATGAACCAGTCGATCCTGCAGTTCAAGAACACCTCGCTGGTCTCGGTGCTGGCGGTGCCCGACCTGGTCTATCAGGGCCAGATGGCCGCCCATGACAGCTTCCGGCCGCTGGAGACCTATACCGCGATCGCGGTCGCTTATTTCGTCATCCTGTTCCCGCTGACGCTCTTCGTCCGCCATCGGGAGCGCAGGTTGGGGAGCCGGTCATGACTGCCGCTGAAACCAGGCTGGAAGAGATCAGGCCGCCGGAGACCAAGATCGAGATTACCGGCCTGCGGAAATCCTTCGGATCGCTCGCCGTGCTGCGCGATATCAGCTTCACGGTGCCGACCGGCGGGGTGGTCTCGCTGATCGGGCCGTCGGGCTCGGGCAAGTCGACGCTGCTGCGCTGCATGAACCTGCTGGTGACACCTGATCGCGGCAGCATCCGCGTCGGTGATACCCGCTTCGTCTTCGGCACCGGCGCGCCGATGCCCTCGCATCGCAAGCTGGCGGGCTTCCGGGCACGCACTGGCATGGTGTTCCAGAACTTCAACCTCTTCCCGCACATGACCGTGCTCCAGAACGTCATGGAGGCTCCGGTCCAGGTGCGGCGCCGGCCGAAGGCCGAGGCGCGGCAGATGGCGCTGGCCCAGCTTGAGAAAGTGGATCTGGCCGACCGGGCCGGGCAGATGCCCGACACGCTTTCGGGTGGCCAGAAGCAGCGGGTGGCGATCGCCCGGGCGCTTGCCATGGAGCCCGAGGTGATGCTGTTCGACGAGGTGACCTCGGCGCTGGATCCCGAACTGGTCGGCGAGGTGCTGGCGACGATCCTGAAACTCGCCGCCGACGGCATGACCATGGTGATCGTGACCCACGAGATCGCCTTTGCCCGCGAGGTCTCGGACCGGGTGGTGTTCATGCGTGACGGCGTCGTCGTCGAGGACGGCCCCGCGGCGCAGGTGATCGGCGATCCCCGCCAGGAGGCCACGCGCCAGTTCCTCAGCCATTTCCACAAAGCCATCTAGAGCCATTGTCCGTTTGCTCCGGCTCACGAAAGACGGCGCTAAGGTTTGGTTGGTCGAGCCTCTTTACCCGATCAGGTGGTCCCGCCTGACCGGAATCGGNCAGCCATTTCCACAAAGCCATCTAGAGCCATTGTCCGTTTGCTCCGGCTCACGAAAGACGGCGCTAAGGTTTGGTTGGTCGAGCATCTTTACCCGATCAGGTGGTCCCGCCTGACCGGAATCGGCTCTAGAAACAGGCCCGTCGCATGACGGGCGCAGGAGTGAATGTATGGAGCGCATAGAACGACTGCGCGTCTTCCTGATCGAAAGCCCGATCGCCATGGCCCGCCTCCAGGGCGTCGGCAACGTCAAGGGCACGGTCAAGCGCGTCCTGGTCGAGGCGACCTCCACCACCGGCATCACCGGCTGGGGCGAGGCGGCGCCCTGGGAGGTCTTCACCGGCACGGCCGAGGCGGCCTTCGCCGCGATCGATGTCTATCTGCGACCGATGGTCATTGGCGCGCCGGTCAACCGCATACGGGAACTGACCCGGGTGATGGACAAGGCGCTGGTCGGCCATGGCGAGGCCAAGCTCGCGATCGAGACGGCCTTGTTCGACATCCTGGGCAAGAGCTGCGGCCTATCGGTGGCCGACCTGCTCGGCGGTCGGGTGCGGGACGAGATCCCGCTCTCCTTCTCGATCGCGGATCCCGATTTCGACGCCGATTTCGTCCGCATGCAGGCTATGGTCCCGGCCGGCAACCGGATCTTCAAGGTGAAGACCGGGGTCAAGCCGCATGCCGAGGACATGGCGCATCTGGAGGCGATCCGCACGGCCTTCGGCGACAGCGTCGACCTCCGGCTCGACTACAATCAGGCGCTCGACCCCTTCGGCGCCATCACCATCCTGCGCGATGTCGATCGCTTCCGGCCGACCTTTATCGAACAGCCGGTGCCGCGCGACTGCCTGGCGGCAATGGCATCCTTCGCGGCCGCTCTCGACACGCCGATTCTGGCCGATGAAAGCTGTTTCGATGCCCGCGATCTGCTGGAGATCGCCCGCCTGGGTGCGGCCGATGCCGTCTCGGTCAAGCTGATGAAGGCCGGTGGCATCCTCAAGGCGCAGGCGCTGATGGCAGTGGCGGACGCGGTGCATCTGCCGGGTTATGGCGGCACGCTCTGGGAAGGCGGTATCGCGCTCGCCGCCGGTACCCAGTTCATCGCGGCGACGCCGGGTATGTCGCTCGGCTGCGAATTCTACATGCCCCATCACGTGCTGACGGAGGACGTCCTGCTGGAGCGGGTTCCCAACCGCAACGGCCAGGTGATCGTACCCACCGGCCCGGGCCTTGGTATCGAGGTCACGGAGCAGTCGGTGCGCGGCAACGCCCGCATCCTCGCCGAGGCCTAACATGCCTGTCCGGCCCGCCTTTCGGGGCCGGACAGGACGCCCCCAGGAAACAGAGATGTCCAAGACAAACGAGACGCAGGCCGTCGTCATCGGCGCCGGTATCGTCGGCGTGTGCGCGGCGCTTGCGCTCCGCCAGGCCGGCCTGGCCGTCATATTGGTCGATCCGGACGAGCCCGGCGGCGAGCAGGCGGCGAGCTATGGCAATGGTGCCTTCATCTCCCCGGCCTCGATCGTCCCGATGTCGGTGCCGGGCCTCTGGCGCAAGGTGCCGGGCTATCTGTTCGATCGCGACGGCCCGCTGACCATCCGCTGGCGGCATCTGCCGCGGCTGGCCCCCTGGCTGCTGCGCTTCCTGGCCGCCGGTATGACCACGACGCGGGTGGAGCGCACCGCTGCCATTCTCTCACGCCTGCTGCATGACAGCCCCGACCGGCATGCGGCGCTGGCTCAGGCCGCAGGTGTGCCGGACCTGATCGAGCGGCGCGGCGTCCTCTACGTCTATCCCGATCGCGCCGCCTTCGCGGCCGAGGCTTTGTCCTGGCGGCTGCGGCGCGAGGCGGGTGTCACGTGGCGAGAGCTGGATGCGGCAGCGCTGCGCGTCTTCGAGCCGGCGCTGTCGCCAGCCTATGGTTTCGGCGTGCATGTGCCGGTGGCCGCCAGTTGCGCCGATCCGGGCACCTATGTCGCGGCGCTGGCGGCACACGCGGCCAGCCTTGGCGTGCGCCGGGTCGCGGCGCGTGCCACCGGCTTCACCTTCGAGGGCGCGCGATTGCGGGCCGTGGAGACCGATGGCGGACCGGTTGCCTGTGACCGGGCGGTGGTGGCGGCGGGGCTCGCCTCGGGTCGCCTGGCGGCCGCGGCCGGGGACCGTATCCCCCTTGAGGCCGAGCGCGGCTATCACGTCCAGCTGACTGGTGGTGCCGTGGGCGGACCGCATCTGCCGGTGATGCCGAGCGACGGCAAGATGGCCAATACCGTCACGCGCGAAGGGCTGCGCGCGGCCGGGCAGGTGGAACTGGCAGGCCCTGGTGCGGCACCCGACTGGCGCCGGGCCGATATTCTGCTCCGCCATCTCCACGCGACCTGGCCGGGGGTTGCCCGGGATCTGCCGGTGCGCCGCTGGATGGGCAATCGCCCCTCCACCCCTGACGGGCTGCCGGTCATCTCCCGCGCCCGCCGCAGTCCTGATGTCTTCTATGCCTTCGGCCATGGCCATGTCGGCCTGGCAGCAGGCCCCAAGAGTGCGGCGCTGGTTGCCGCTCTCATCACCGGATCCGCGCCACCCCTGTCCCCGGAACCCTTTGCGGCAAGCCGCTTCGGGGGCTGGTGGTGAGCCTGCCTTGAGAGGATCGACGATGCGTGGTGCAGATATTCTGGTCGAGATGCTGGTCGGTTATGGCGTTGACACCATCTTCGGTGTGCCCGGCGACACCAATGTGCCGTTCTACGAGGCGCTGCAACTGCGTGCCGACGAGATCCGCCATGTGATGGCGCGCGACGAGCGTTCCGCCGGCTTCATGGCCGATGCCTATGGCCGGTTCACCAACCGACCCGGTGTGTTTGAATGCCCTTCGGGGGCCGGGGCGATGTATTCGCTGCCGCCGGTGGCGGAAAGCAACGGCTCGTCCGTGCCGGTGATTTTGCTCACCATCGATATCCCGCTGCCGGGCGAAGGCCGGGGCGTGCTTACGGAACTGGATTGCGCGAAGCTGTTCGAGCCGGTGACCAAGCTATCGGTGCAGGTGAAATCGCCTGAAAAACTGCCCGAGATCGTCCGGCGGGCCTTCAGGGTCGCCTGTTCGGGCAGGCCCGGCGCGGTGCATCTTCAGATCCCCGAGGACATGCTGCTGGCGGAGGTCGATCCCGCACGCATCTCGCTGCATGTCGAGGAGGAATGCCGAACCTTCCCGGCCTATCCGACGCTCCCGCCCGAAACCAAGCTGACCCAACTCCTGGAATTGATCGCTCGTTCGGAGCGGCCGCTGATCATCGCTGGTGGCGGTGTCAATCGCGCCGATGCCGGGGATGCGGTCACCGCCTTTGCCGAGCGCCATGACATCCCGATCTGCACCACCATGACCGGTCAGGGCTCGATCCCCGACGACCACCGCCTGGCGATCGGTGTGATCGGCGACAATGGCTATCACCCCCACGCCAATCTGGCGCTGGAGAAGTCCGATCTCGCGATCTTCGTCGGGTCGCGCATCGGCTCGGTGGTCACCATCGGCTGGACCTTCCCACAGGTGACCCTGAACCGTCGGCTGGTCCAGATCGACATATCGCCCGATGTGATGGCCAACAATTATGAGAACCTGCTTTCAGTGCAGGGCGATGCGAAACTGGTCTTCCAGCGCCTGGTACAGATCGAGGCCGATACCGGGCCCGGCCGACGTACCGGCTGGGTCGATGAGTTGAACGCCGACCGTGCCATCTTCTGGGAGAATGCGGCGCCGCTGCTGACCGATGAGCGGGTGCCGCTGCGGCCCGAGCGGGCGGTGCATGCCTTCAACCGCGCGCTGGAAGCATCGGGTACACCGGCGCTGATCTATTCCGATGCGGGCACGCCCACGCCCTATATGACCCGCTTCCTGAAGATCAACGATCGCGAGACCCGGTTCGCCATCCCGCGCGCCTTCGGCGGGCTGGGATCGGCCCTGCCGGCAACGGTGGGGGCCTGGGCGGCGGACCCGTCGAAGCGGCCGATCGGCCTGTTCGGCGACGGCTCCTTCGGCATGAGCGTGGGCGAGTTGGAGACCCTGGTGCGGCTTCAGGTGCCGGCGATCCTGATCCTGTTCAACAATGGCACCTATGGCTGGATCAAGGGGCTGCACCGGCTGAAGGGGCATAATCAGTGTTTCGGCGTCGATTTCCTGCCGCCCGAGGGACAGGCGATCGCCGAAGCCTTCGGCTTGAAGGCGTGGACGGCGCGTCGGGGCGCCGAACTCGATACGGCGCTGGAGCAGGCCTTCGCCTGGAAGACGGGCCCATGCTTCATCGATGTGCGGATCGAATCCCTCGCCGAGCGGGTGCCACCGGTCTATTCCTGGTTGCGCAAGCGCGGCGAGGATCCGATGGCGCTTGAGAGTAACGATCACAGTTACCGTTGAGCCCGCGGGTCAGAGGCATCACACGGCCGGGCGCGGGGCGGGCAGCAGGTTCCGCCGCCGCGCCTCGGCCAGGAACCAGCGGCGGAAGGCGACGACACCGTTCTGGCTCATGAAGGCTTCGGGGCAGCACATGTAGAAGCCTTCGCCCGAAGAACAGCGCTGGGGGAAGGCGGGCTTCAGCCGGCCGTCGGCCAGTTCGGCCAGGACATAGCTTTCCGGCACCACGGCCAGGCCCATGCCGCTGATCGCCGCCTCTATGATCATGTCGGTGACCGAGAAGCGCGGCCCCAGGACCGGTCCGGTGAACGGGATGCCGGCCGCGCGCAGCCAGTGCATCCAGAGGCTCGGCCGCGAGACGTTCTGGATCAGGGTGATCCGCCTCAGATCCTCCTCGGTCAGGGAACCCTCGGCCGGCAGCAGGGCGGGGGCGCCGACCACCACTAGATCTTCCTCGAACAGCAGATGGCTGCGGCAGGCGGCCCAGTTGCCGACGCCGCGCAGGAAGAACAGATTGGCGTCGAAATCCGCCGGATCCTGGGTATTGGGGCAGGCCACCACCTCGAACAGGATCTCGGGCTCGGCCAGCGTGAAGTGCTTCAGCACCGGCAGGGCCCAGCGCCGGGCCAGGGTCGGCGACATGGCGATGCGGAGAAAATCCTCGGTGGTCCGGCCACGCACGGCATCGATGGAGACTTCCTCCATCCGGTCGAGCAGATGCGAGATTTCTTCGTAGTAGGCCCGGCCTGCGGCAGTCAGGATGATCCTCGGGCCGGCGCGTTCAAACAGCGTGACACCCAGAAATTCTTCCAGATTGCGGATCTGGCGGCTGATACCGCTCTGGGTGACGCAGAGATCCTCGGCGGCTTTCGTGAAGCTCAGATAGCGCACCGACGCATCGAAGGCGTGAAGTGCGGACAGGCTCGGCAGGAAGCGGCGCAAAGTCGTCTCCGGGTGGTCAGAGGCCGTCGGGTCCGGGCGCCACCACCAGCCGGCTGATGCCATCGGCCATCAGCGTGAAGCACAAGCGGGATCACCACTGGGTCGGGGAGGCTGGCGGGTCGGGGAGGCTGGCGGGTCGGGGAGGCAGGCGGGTCGGGGAGGCAGGTGGGTCGGGTCGAAATTACTGGCAACGGCAACCCGAAATATGACGTCTGATCCGGCCTCCTGCCAGTCAATCGGGATGAAACGGCGCCTCGTCCCGCCGGATGACGGAACGACCGGGCCTGCGGCAGGCGGATGGCTGAATTTGCCCCATCCCGTCAGCCTGCGCCTGCATGGGCGATCACGTCAAGATCGGCCTTGGATGCGTCACCTGCGGAGCCTTGGCGTTCGACCCGAAACTCATCCTGATCTCGCGACCCGTCGGACGAGCGGCATGACGGCTGCGGCACAAAGGTGAGGTTTCAGCAGAAGCGATGACCGCCTCGACGGCCATTGCCGACCGCCTGCTTCGGGTGATCCAGGCGACGTTCTTTCCATTCCCCCAACCCCCTCCCCACGCTATCCTCGACACGACACCCATTCCCGAGGATGCCGTGCCGACCATGTCAGAGCCCATCTCCGCCTATCGTGTCCTGATCGTGGATGATCATTCCGTGGTGCGCGCGGGGCTGCGGCATCTGTTGTCGGAGGTGTTCGATCCGGTCGAGATCGTCGAGGCCAATGGCATCGCGGCGCTTGAGGTATTGCTGGACGAGGGCACGCGGTTCAACTTTGCGGTGATCGACCTGTATCTGCCCGATTTTCTGGGGCAGGACCGGCTGGACCGCATCCGCCGGCGGCTGGAGCCGGCGCCGGTGGTGGCCTTCACCATGTCGGAGAGCAAATCCGATCTGCGCGCCGCGCTGGCGGCGGGGTTGCGCGGCTATATCCCCAAATCGACCCATGACGAGGTGATCATCGGCATTCTGCGGATGATCCAGGTGGGCGGCACCTATTTCCCCTATGAGCTTCTGGCGCGCGATGCCGATGCCGGGCGGCCGTCATCCGCGCCGGCGCCGTCCGCGAACCCGCAACCCGCCGCCGGCGGCGAGGATGACGAGGGCGAAGCCGGCGGCGCGCTGACCGAGCGGCAGGCCGAGATCATGGACCTGCTGGCCCGCGGCCATTCCAACCAGCAGATCGGCGACGTGCTGGGCCTGAACCTGAACACGGTCAAGGGTCATCTGTCGCGGATCTTCCGGCAGATGGGGGTGGAGAGCCGGACCCAGGCGATCCTGAAATATCAGCGGATGCGCGGCGAATAGGCCCGTCAGCGGCTGGTTCAGCGGCCGGTGACGGTCATCGGGTCCAGCCGGTCGCGCAGACGGTCGCCCAGCAGGCAGACCGACATCGTGGTCAGCAGGATAAGCACCCCCGGCACGACCGCGATCCACCACGCGTTCAGCAGAAAGCCGCGACCGTCGCCCAGCATCTGGCCGAGCGAGGTTTCAGGCGGCTGCACGCCCAGCCCCAGGAATGACAGCGCGGTTTCCAGCAGGATGGTGCCGGGAAAGTTCAACGTCGCCTGCACCACCAGGGGGCCGGCGATATTGGGCAGCACATGGCGGGCATGGATGCGACCGGCCCCGGCACCGGCCATTTTCAGCGCCCGGACATAGCCGGCGCCGCTGGCACCGCGCACCAGATTGCGCGACAGCCGGGCATAGCGTTCCCAGCCATCCAGCCCCACCAGCAGCACGAACAGGATCAGGTCGTTGCCAAGGAAGGCGATCACCGCCAGCGCCAGCACGATCGATGGGATAGCCGCCTGGACATCGACCAGCATCATCAGAAGCTGATCCACCCCTTTGCGGAAATGGGCGGCAAGAAACCCCAGAACCGTGCCCAGAACCGCACCGATCAGGGTGCCGGCCACCGCGATCAGGATCGAGATCCGCGCGCCATGGATCACCCGCGACAGGATGTCCCGGCCCAGACCGTCGGTGCCGAGCGGATAGGCCATGCTGCCCCCGAACAGCGCCGGCGGGTGCAGCCGGGCACCGAGATTCATGGCCTTGGGGTCCATCGGTGCCACCCAGTCGGCGCCGATGGCGATCACGAGCATGAGCACCAGGAAGGCCAGCGCCAGACGCACCGACCATGGGGTGGCGTTGCGCCGGCCGCGCGGGGCAGTCGCGGCGACGACGCTTGCGGGGGCAGGGGTGCGGATGCTGCGGGTCATGTCAGCGCACCCGCGGATCGAGACGGGCATGGACGATGTCGGCCAGCAGATTGGCGGTGATCATGGCCAGCGCGATCATCAGGATGATGGTCTGCACCACAGCCAGATCGCGGGCCGCCACCGACTGCACCAGCAGCCGGCCGACACCCGGCCAGCCGAACACGCTTTCCACCACCACACCGCCGCCGACGATCAACCCCAACTCGAAGCCGAGGAAGGTGATCACCGGCACCGCGGCATTGGGCGCGATATGGGCGGTGAGGATCCGCAGTGGCGGCAGGCGCTTGCCGCGTGCCACCCGGATGTGCAACTGCCCCAGAACGTCGAGCACGGCGCCGCGCACGAAGCGCGCGAGCTTGCCGGCCATGGCGGTGCCCAGCGTCAGCGCCGGCAGCACCAGATGCGCGGCGGTGCCATGGCCCGAGGATGGCAGCACCCGCAGCCACAGCGCGAAGATGATGATCAGCACCAGCCCCAGAAAGAAATTCGGCATTGCATAACCGATGACCGCCGCCCCCATCACGCCGCGATCGGTGGTGCTGTCACGACGCAGGGCGGCGACGGTGCCCGCTGGCACACCGATCAGCAGGGCCAGCGCGAAGGCGGTGCCGCCGAGCAGCAGCGTCGCGGGCAGCCGTTCCGCCACCACCCCCAGCGCGTCGCGGCCATCGAGCATCGAGCGGCCGAAATCGCCTTCGAACACCGACAGCACATAGCGGACGTATTGCTCGCCGATCGGCCGGTCGAGGCCGAGTCGGGTGGCATAGGCATCGCGGATGCTTTGCGGTGCGTCTTCGGGCAACAGCGCGTCGAGCGGATCGCCCGACAGCCTGAGCACGATGAAGGTGAGGCTGATGCAGATCAGAACGGTTGCCAGGGTGCGGAGCAGGCGGATCAGCAGGGTGCGGGGCATCAGGGCTCAGACCTCGTCGAGACGGTGGCAGGCGGCCTGATGGCCGGGATGGGTCGCCACCATCCGCAGGCTGGGGCGGCTGGTGGCGCAGGCTGGCACGGCCCTGGCGCAGCGTGGATGAAATGCACAACCCGATGGCGGCGCCAGCAGGCTCGGCGGTTCACCCGCCAGACGCGCGCGCCGGCGGCGGGCGGCGGGGTGGGCGACCGGGATGGCGTCGAGCAGGGCGCGGGTATAGGGATGGGCCGGGTGGTCGAACACCGCCTCGATCGGTCCGGTCTCGACGATCCGGCCCAGATACATCACCGCCACCCGGTCGCAGAGATGGCCGACGACGCCGAGGTCATGGCTGATGAACACCAGCCCCAGGCCGTGATCGCGGGCCAGACCCGCCAGATGATTGACCACCTGCGCCTGCACCGACACGTCGAGCGCCGAGACCGGTTCGTCGAGCACCAGCACCGACGGGTTCAGCGCCAGCGCCCGGGCAAGCACCGCCCGCTGGCGCTGCCCGCCCGAGACCTCATGGGGCAGCCGGTCGAGCAGGCCCACCTCCAGTCCCACGGCCGCCAGCGCCTGATCGATCCGCTGGCGCCGCGCGGCCGCATCGATGCCACGGATCACCAGCGGCTCGGCCAGTTGCCGGCCGATCGACAGGCGCGGATCGAAGGCGCCGAGCGTGTCCTGAAAGACCAGTTGCACGGCAGCCCGGCGATCGGGCGTGAAGGGGGGCTGGAAGGGCTGCCCCGCGACATGAATGGTTCCGGCATCGGGTCTGAGTTCCCCGGCCAGCATCCGGCCGACCGTGGTCTTGCCCGAACCGCTTTCGCCGACGATCCCCAGCGCCTCGCCATGGTCGAGCGTCAGGCTGATCTGTGCGACGGCCGTCACCTGCTGCCGGCGCTGCCAGAGCCGGGCAGCCGGCAGGCTGAAAATCGCGGTCAGATCGCGGGCGTCGAGCAGCGCGGCACTCATCCCCGCACCCCGCAGGCGACCATGCCGCCACCGGTCACGCTGCGAACGGCCGGCGGCTGACGGCGGCAGGCATCGACTGCCCTGCGGCAGCGATCGGCGAAGCCGCAACCGGGGCCGCGCGCGGCCGGAGGCGGCACCTGACCGGGAATGGCGGCCAGGGCGGTGCCGCGAATGGCATGGCCAGGGCGGCAGGCCAGCAGGCCGGCGGTGTAGGGATGGGCTGCCTGATCGAAGATCCGGGCGACCGGACCGGTCTCCACGATCCGGCCGGCATACATCACCGCCATCTCGTCGGCGATTTCGGCGACCACGCCCAGATCATGGGTGATAAACAATACACCCATTCCGGTATCGGCCCGCAGGTCGAGCAGCAGGTCGAGAATCTGTGCCTGAATGGTGACATCAAGCGCCGTGGTCGGTTCATCGGCGATCAGCAGCGACGGCCGGCAGGCCAGCGCCATGGCGATCGCCACCCGCTGGTTCATGCCGCCCGAAAATTCATGCGGAAAAGCCAGGGCCCGCTGGCGCGCGCCGGCAATGCCCACCCGGTCCATCAGCCGCACGGCTTCGTCCAGCGCGCGGCCACGGCTCAGGCCGTCATGAACCATCAGGGGTTCGGCGATCTGCCGGCCGACCGGCATCAGCGGGTCGAGCGAGGCGATCGCATCCTGATGGACCATGGCGAGGCCGGCGGGCGTGCCGGCACCAATGGTGACGGCTTGCCCGGCAATTCGGGCACGGCCCGCCGTCACCCGCGCGCCCGGCGGCAGCAGACCCATCAGCGCCAGCGCCGTCAGGCTCTTGCCACAGCCGCTTTCACCGACAAGGCAGAAGATCCGGCCGGTATCGATCCGGATGTCCAGCCCCTCGACCGCCGCGCCGCCCGTCACCGATATGGTGAGGCCGCACAGATCGAGCGCCGGCACCTCGCCGCCGGATGGCGCGGGTTCTGCCGCCACCCGGCCGGGCATCGCCATCATGGTCATGAGAACGACAGGTTGTCGGGGCGGAAATCCATGTAGTAGAGCGGATAATGGGTCCAGTTGACCGCTTTCCGCTTGGCGAAGACCTCGTTGACGCCATACAGGATCGTGCCCGGTGCCTCATCCTCGAAGATATCGAGCAGGGCCTGAAAGGTCCGCCGGCGATCGGCCGGGCTGCGGGCCGCGATCAGCGCCGCGACACCGTCATTATAGGCGGTCGAGGCCCAGAAACCGCGCTTCTGCACCGCCGAATCCGGCCCCCAGGCGGGAATGACGCCGCCGCCAAGCGGATCGGGGAAGCGGAAGGCGGCCGAGATCATCCGCACATCGGCGCCGGGCTCCAGCGCCTGCTTCATGCTCTCGACGAACTCAAGCTCGACCGTCACACCGATCTGCGCCCACATCGCCTGAATGATCTGGCCGGCGGCCTCGGCGCCGACGTAATAGCCCGAGATCAGGCGCATTTTCAGCGGTTTGCCGTCGAAACCGCCCTTGGCCAGCAGCGCCTTGGCGCGCGCGGGGTCATAGGGGAAGTGCTTGCGATCGGGATCATAGAGCGGGCCGAAGGCCGGGGTCTGCAAGCCGTTCGGGCGGGTGGCGGCGTCACCCCAGACCGCGCGGCCAAGGGCCTGATAATCGATGGCATGGTTCAGCGCCTGCCGGACCGTCGCCTTGGCGACGCCGGGCCTGCGGGTGTCGTAGAACAGCATATGGACCAGATCCAGCGGCACCGACACCGCTTCGACATCGTCATAGCCATCGAGCTGCGACATCTGGTCGGGCAGCAGATTGGTGACGATGTCGTATTCGCCGGAGATCAGCCCGGCGATGCGGGTCGCGGCCTCGGGCACCACGTCAAGCCGGACTTCGCGGGCCGCGGGCCGGCCCATCCAGTAATCGTCATGTGCCGCCAGAACCAGCCGGGTGTCGCGGATGAATTCGGCAAGCTTGTAGGGGCCGGCGCCAATCGGATGGCTGCGCACGCCCTCGGCACCGCCGGCGGCATAGGCCTTCGCGCCGATCACCCAGCCGCCATAGCCGGCAAGCCGCTGGTCCATCACCTCGTCGGGCGCGCTGGTCACGATCTGCACGGTCAGATCGTCGATCCGGCGCAATGCGGCGATATGGCCGAACAGGATCCGGCCTTCGGGATAGGGCCCGTCCGGGCCGATCCGGGCCGGTGAGAAGGTCGCCAGAATGTCATCAGCCGACAGGATCGAGCCGTCATGCAGGTGGACATCGGGGCGCAGGGCCAGTTCCCAGGTCAGGTCGTCGACCCGGCGCAGGCCGGTCGCCAGTTGCGGCATCAGGGCACTGGTGCCGGGCATTGCCACCTCGGCCTTGAAGTCGCGGCGCAGGGCCGTGTCGAACAGGCAGGTGGTCTGGCGCAGGCCGATATTGGAAATGGTCTCCAGCGGCTCCAGGCTGGCGGGCAGGGCCTGAACCGCGACCCGCAGCACCGGCCGGCTGTCGCCGGCGGCCTGGGCAAGCGCGCCGGTGGCGGTGCCGGCCATCAGGCTGCCACTGCCCAGCAGGCCCCGGCTGACGAGGCCGCCCGCGGTCAGGCCAGTTCCGAACAGACGCAGCAGATCGCGACGATTGATGGTCATGGGTCGAATCCTTGAACAGCGGCGTGACGTCAGGTGAGGCTTGCGGTACCAGACCGGGCAAGCCGGTCGCGCAGCGCCGCGACACCGGGATAGGCCTCGGCATGGTCGAGCAGGTCGTGATCGGTCAATCCGGCCGGATGGCGCAGCGTGATCGCGTGGTCGTCGGGGGCGAGCGTCAGCAGGGCATAGCCGACGCGCTTGTCGCCGATCCGTTCCTGCACCGCATCGGGGATGATGAAGGCGGTGGACGGCATCCACAGATGCTCCACCCCGCCACGGTGCAGCCGCCGCGCCTGATGGGCATGGCCCGAGATCACGAAGCGCAGGTCGGCCCGGTCGAGCAGTGCCAGCAGCCGCGCCCGTGGCGCCGCCGGCACATAGCGGACATGAATTTCGGTGTCGTCGGGGCCGTCGCGAAACAGCGGCTTGTGCAGGAACAGACCCACCGGCCGGTCGGCGGTGGCAAGGACCATGTCCAGCCAGGCGAACTGATCGGCCTCGGCATCCAGACCGCTGCCCAGCAACTGGGCATTGATGCCGATCAGCCGGAACCCCGCCAGATCGCGCTGCCAGCGATCGGGCCCGAAGGCCGCTTCATAGGCGGCGAGGCGGGCGGGCAGCACTGGGCTCGACACCGCCATGTCGGGGGCGGGTGGATTGTCCCCCAGATCATGATTGCCGGGGACGACGAGCAGCGGCGCATGCAGGCGGGCCAGTTCCGCCAGCGCCTGGGCGTGTTCGGTCGGATCGCCGGCGCCATCGACGGTGATGTCGCCCAGATGCACCACCAGATCGGGGGCATCGGCGTTGATCAGCCCGGCCAGCACCCGCCAGTTGGCGACGAAGGCGGTGGCGCGGTCGGCCAGATGAGTGTCTGAGACAAGGGCGATGCGCATCTTGGGGGCTCCCGGGTGGGCCGGCGGGGGGCCGCATCCACGGGTATGCCGGGAACGCGACCCCATCGCATCGGCGGCGGTGACGGGCCGACCATAAGCGGTCATGATGTCAGCGCCGTGACCGCCTTCGAACGCTGCCCGAAACCGGTCGCGAAACTGTCATCTCTCCACCCGGGCTCCGCTTGCGATGTCGACCGAGCTGACCGTGGCGCGCATTCTTCAGGTCACCGAACGCCTGATGGCCACCACCGACGATCCCGATCAGATCACCGTCCGGCGGATCGCCGTCGAGGCAGGGGTCGCCATGTCGGCGATCAGCTATCATTTCGGCTCGCGGGACGATCTGATGGTGGCGGCGATGGCCCGCTGCTACACCCGGTTCAACGCCGAACGGCTGAACCTGCTGCAAGCGGCGATCGATGGCGCATGGCCGGCGCCGCCGCGGCTAGATGCGGTGCTGACCGCCCTGCTGGAGCCATCGGTGCGCTGGCGCTATGACCCGTCATCCGATTACCGGGTGTTCTTGAACTTCCGCGCCATCACCCGCCACAGCGCCAATCCTGATCTTGGCCGTGACATATCCGAGAATGTCGAGCATCTGAACCTGTTCGCCGATGCGCTGGCAAAGCTGGCGCCGCATCTGACCCGTGCCGAGATCGGCTGGCGGCTGCATGCGGCACTGGGTGTGCGCGACAATGTGCTGCGTAAGCGCACCCGGCTGAAGGCGTTGGCGGGCGACGCCATCGATATCGACGATCCCACCCGTGTTCTGGCCGAACTGGTGGCGATGATCCGGGGCATGTTTCTACGGGATGCGTCGGTGATGAGGCCGCGCCCGCGGCCCGGGCGGCGTGGCGATTGAACCGGCGGAACCGATCGCAGGATTGCCTCCTGCACATCATATATTGATGCTAGGATGATGCGGCCCACACCGATGAGCAGGGGATGCAGACTGATGCACACCGGCCCCAATACACGATCTGGTCATGGTCATCGAAAGACCGAGACGGTGTCCTTCCGCCTGGATTCGGCCTTGAAGACCCGGTTGACGGAATTGGCGCGGCGGGATCAGAAGTCGCTGGGGGATGTGCTCAGAGACCTTGCGCGGCATCGTGTCGCCTTGACTGAAGACGATGCCATTTTTGCCAGTGAAGTGGATCGTCAGTCCCGGCTGATTGCTGCCCGTGCGCAAGATCCGCAGAGCGCAGAAGCTGAAATGATGCAGTGGATTGATGCGGCTGCCGATACACAGGGCTGGCAGTGAGGCGTGGCGACATCGTCACCGCCGCCGCATCCGGCGATTACGGCAAGCCCCGGCCTGCGCTGATTATCCAGCATGACCTCTATGCGGCATTGCCGTCGGTGACCGTGCTGCCGTTGACCAGCTTTCTGGAGGATGCGCCTCTGCTGCGCATTACCATTCAGCCTGACGATAAGAACGGCCTGAAGAAGCCATCTCAGGTGATGGTCGACAAGATCGTGACCCTGCCGCGTGCCAGGATCGGCGTGGCGATCGGCCGGATCGACGTCGAGACATCTGCCGCGGTCGATCTGGCACTGCGTCGCTTCCTCAATCTGCCGGCATATCCCGGCGCTGGCGGGCTTTGAGTGGCGGTGCGAGCGCCACCGTCAGCATGAACCGCGCGCCATGGCCCGGCTGGCTCACGAGGGTGAGGTCGTGTTCCAGGATCTCGGCCATCCGCCGCGCGATCGACAGACCGAGGCCGACGCCGGTTGAACGGTCGCGGCGGGCATCGTCGATCTGGGTGAATTCGGCGAAGATCCGCTCCTGATCGGCGGGATCGATGCCGGGGCCGGTATCGGTGACGGTAAAGCGTATGGCATCCCGGCCGTGCAGTGCTGTGGCCTCGGCGGTCAGGGTCACCATGCCTGCGGGGGTATAGCGCACGGCATTGCCCAGCAGGTTGCGCAGGATCCGGCCGGTCATCACCGGATCGGTCAGGATCATGGTGTCGGGGGCGATCGACAGCACCACGCCGAAGCCCAGGCCCTTGTCCTCGGCCAGCGGCTCGAACTCCCGCGCCAGATCGTCGATCAGCCGGGCGGCATCCACCGGCTGGATCTGGGGTGTCACCGATCCGGTATCGAGGCGGGCGGTGTCCAGCAGATTGCCCAGCATCTGGCGCATGCCCGACAGCGCCTTGCGCATATCGTCGATCGGGGCGCCCAGCGCCGGGTCGCGGTTGCGCCGGGCCAGCGACCCCAGCAACAGGCGCAGCGACTCGATCGGCTGCAACAGATCATGGCCCGCCGTCGCCAGGAAACGGGCCTTGGCGATATTGGCCTGCTCGGCGCGGTCCTTGGCCTGACGCAGTTCGCGGGTGCGGCCGGCAACCTCGGCTTCCAGCCCGTCGGCCGAGGCCCTGAGTGCCGCCGACGCGGCTTCCAGATCGCCGATCCGGCGCCGGGCGGCATTGGCCATCGGCTGGAACACAAGCGCTGCCTCAAGGGCCAGGGTCAGCAGGGTCAGCATCAGCAGCGCGATATGCAGGTCGTGCAGCCGGTCGACCGAGGCTTCGCCCTCGGCCTGAAACCGCGCCACCACCCGGTCGAGCTGGGCCAGAAGCTCACCCGGTCCTTCGGTCAGGACATGGGCGACGGCGGGATCATCGCGCGGCACCGGCGCGCGCGGATCGGCCAGCACGGTTTCCATGGCGGCCAGATAGGCCCGCACCCGCCGGTCGATCGCCGCCGGCTCTTCGTGGAACAGCTCTGCCATGCCGGTCGACAGGCCCAGATCTGCGCCGCTGCCCGATCCGCCGGCCAGCAGCGCCAGATGATTGGCGCGCATCTGCGCGATCACCTCGGCCAGCCGCAGACGGGCGTCGCTGTGGTCGGCGGCGGTCACCGGATAGGTCAGCCGGCCGACATAGAGCGCGCCGCGCTGTGACAGAAACCGCTGCTGGCCACTGACATTGATGATGCCGGCAGTGGCGCGCTCGCGGCTGATCACCTGGGTCAGCACCACGAAAGACCCGATGGCGAGCACGGCCACCAGCCCCAGCGCCAGCCGATAGCGCAATGCCATCCGTGTCGGATCGCCGCCGTCGATCTTCATGACATGGCCGTGGTCATGGATGGTGCCCGCGCGCGGCCCACAATGCGCGGGCCTGCGCTTCCGCCCCGGCCGGAGAGGCAGCACGGCCGGCGATCCTGAGCGCCACCGCCGCGGTGCCGATCACCGTTGCCTCGCCGGCCTCGTCCCGTGCCTCGCCGCGCCAGACGGCGGCCAGATGGGCCACATCGTCACGCTCGGTGTCGCGGGCTTGCGTGGCGGCATCGATCAGCGCCGGCCAGTGCTCAACGCCGGTGGTGCCGGCATCGACCAGTCGCAGATCCACCGGCTTGAACGGCCGGCGCTCGCCTTCGCCGCCGGCCCCCTTCACCACACCCAGCCGCCGCCCGGCATCAAGCAGCAGGGCGGCGGCGGCGTGGCTGTCCAGATAGCCCGGATGAAACACGCCGATCAGGGTTGCGGGCGCATTCAACGGGTTGAGGTGGCGAACCAGCGTGTTGACCGGGGATCGCAGGCCCAGCACCGCGCGCAGATCCAGCAGGGTCTTGAGCGCCGGACATAAATGCGCCAGCGGCAGATAGGCGAAGCCTGTGGCGGCAAGCTGCCCCGACGCGTCATCCAGGTCGCGCGCCGGCGCCAGCCCCAGCGCCGCCAGCCCCTGCATGGCGCCGGCGCCGCCGGTCTGAAGATCATTGTCGCCATGCATCAGCACCGGCACACCGGCCGCACCGATCAGCCGCGCCGCCAGCAGATACCATGGCAGGCCGCGGGTGCGGCCCGCCGCATAGCTGGGCCAGTCCAGCGCCGGCACCGGCGCATCGGCCGGCGGCGGGCCGATATGGGCGCGGGCGGCATCGACCAGCCCGGCCAGTTCCTCGGCGGTTTCCCCGCGATAGCGCATCAGCAGCAGAAAGGCCCCGGCCTGCACGTCCAGCGCCTGACCAGTAAGCAGGGCGCCGAAGGCATCGCATGCCTCGTCGCGCGTCAGCGGCCGTGACCGGCCCGGGCCGCGCCCGATGATGCCAAGGGCGTTGGCCAGGGTGGAGATGCCGGCCTGCGTGGGTGTGGTGGGGCGGGTGTCGGTGGTCATGATGGTCTGGCGGTTCCGGCCTGGGAGGTGGGATCAGGCGACCCGGCGGTCATCGGCGGCGGTGGCGCCGGCCATCGCCGTCGCCGCCAGGGCCTCTCCCACCAGTATCGTCACCGGGCCGTCGGCGTCGAGCCCCGCAAGTGCCGCCGGCAGATCGGCCAGTGTCGCGGCGACATGACGGGCTGTGGCGCGGCCTGCCCATTCCACCGCAATGGCGGGCTCATGGGCGGGGCGGCCACCCGCGATCAGGGCCGCGGCAATCGCCCCGGCCCGGTCGCGGCCCATATAGATGGCGATCGTGCCACGCGTGGCGGCCAGTGCCGCCAGATCGTCCGGCAGGCCGCCTTCGGCATCATGGCCCGCCACCAGGGTGACCGCGCGCGCCGTGCCGCGCAGGGTCAGCGGCCGGCGCAGATAGGCGGCTGCGGCCGCGGCGGCGGTCACACCCGGAATGACATGGGCGGGGATGCCGGCTGCATCCAAGGCGGCCAGTTCTTCATCCAGCCGGCCGAAGATCGCCGGGTCACCCCCCTTCAGGCGCACCACATGCAGGCCGTCGCCGGCCAGCCTGACCATCAGCGCCGAGATTGCGGGCTGGCGCATGGCATGGGCGCCGCAGCGCTTGCCGACCGGGATCCGGCGTGCCTCGCGGCGGCCGAGTTCCAGGATCGCCGGATCGGTCAGCGCGTCATACAGGATGACGTCGGCGGCCTCGATCGCGCGGGCGGCATCGCCGGTCAGCATGCCGGGGCCACCGGGGCCTGCGCCGACCAGATCGACCCGGCCGCAGCATGTGGTGGCCGACCCCCGCAGCCCGGTCAGAACATCGTCGACCAGGGCTGCCGCATCCAGGCCCGGTGCCGCCGGCCGGTCGAGGATCAGCGCCGCCGCCTGCCGCCACAGCGACCGGCGGGCGCCAGGATCGGTGACCAGCCGGGCAATGCCGGCGCGGGCGGCACCGGCTGCCCTGACCCGCGCGCCCAGATCCGCCGGCAGCAGGGCGTCCAGCCGCTGGCGCAGCACCGATGCCAGGGCCGGAAACCGGCCACCGGTATGGATGGCGATCGTCAACGGCCCGCGCCGGACCATGGCCGGCAGGCTGATGTCGCCGAGATCCGGCCGGTCGACCGCATGAACCAGCACGCCAGCGTCATGGGCGGCCTGTGCGATCGCATGGGCAAGCGATGCCGACAGTTCCGGCGCGATCACCACCAGCCGCATGCCCTGAAGCCGGGGCAGGCGGGTCGGATCGATCGGGGCGATCTCGGCCGATGCCATGCCGGGCAGGGCACGCAGATCAGGGCAGGGACCATTGGCATCTGCCGGATCGGCGAAGACCCGGGGCCGGGCGCCTGCCGCGATCAGCAGCGCCAGCTTGGCGGCGGCACCGGGGCCGGCACCGAAGACCGCCACCGGGCGGTCGCGCAGGATCAGCGCCACCGGCAGGTCGCCGCCGTCTCCAGGCAAGGGGGCACCAGACGCGCCGGCACCGGACGCGCCGGCGGCATGATCAGGCAGTGACGAGGTCATGGGCCAGCAGCTCCCGGATTGCGCCCCGGCACGAGCCGCAGCCCCCGCCGGCGCCGGTGGTTTCGGTGATGCGGTTCAGGCGCGCCGTCATGTCGCCGCCGGTGCCGGCAGCGGCAAGAATGGCGCTGCGGCCGATGCCGGCACAGGCACAGACCGCCGGTTCCGCCGCGACGCCGCCGTCTCCGGCCGGATCATGATCGGCCAGCAGGGCCAGCCGCAGCAGCAGCGGTGCCGAGGGTCCGCGATCCGCCGCCGGGTCCAGCAGCCGGGCCAGACTTGCCACCGCCGGCAGGTCGTCGTGGCGGGGCGCCAGCGCCATCACCGCGGCAATGCGCCCGTCGCTGCCGGTCCAGGCGATCCGCATCCGGCCACGACCGCCATCGAACAGCTCGATCGGCGGGCTGGTGTCGATGGCGGCACCGAAGCCGCGCGCCAGCCGGTTGGCCAGCGATCGCCAGCCATCGGCATCGGCGGGCCGGCCGTCATCGGCGGCCATGATCAGCGCGCGTCCGGCCTCGACCGCATGGCGGGTCCAATAGCGGGGCAGGCGCACGCCGCGGCGCAGCGGTGCCGCCGTGCTGCGATCGACCAGAATGCCGGCCCAGTCGGCTTGCCAGCGCTCGACGCGGATCGCTGCATGTTTCAGCTCCGGCTGCCCGGAGAGCGGATCGGTGACGGGCGATGCGATGCGGCCGATCGCGGCCTCGGCCGCAAAGGCATCCGACCAGTGGATCGGCGCAAAGGCCTCGCCCGGACGCTGGCCGGCATCGATCATCACCCGCAGCAGACAGGCGCCACGCCGCCCGGTGACGGTGGCGATGTCACCATCCTGCACGCCTGCCGCCGCCGCATCGGCGGGATGCAGGGCCAGACACGGCTCAGGGCTGTGGGCGGCCAGCCGCGCCGCGCGGCCAGTGCGGGTCATGGTGTGCCATTGATCGCGCAGCCTGCCGGTGTTCAGCACCAGCGGAAAATCCGTGTCCGGCTGGTCATCGGGCCGGCGATGGCGGACCGCCATCATCCGCGCCGCATCGCCGCTAAGCGTCAGGCGCGCGGTGCCGGCATGGCCCAGTGGCCCGTTCCGTGACACCGGTACTGGCCATTGCACAGGGGAGAGCGCGTCATACCCCTGCCGCCCCAGCCCGGCAAGGCCGCCGATGTCGAACCGCCGGCCGAAGTGCTGCGCGGCTTCGGCCGACAGGCGAGCGTGTTCGTCGAAGATCTCGGATGGGTGCCGCCAGTCGAAGGCGTGGCCGAAACCCAGCCGATGGGCCACGGCCTGGATCAGCCGCCAGTCGGGCAGAGCGTCGCCGGGGGCCGGCAGAACCGCGCGCTGGCGGCTGATCCGGCGTTCCGAATTGGTGACGGTGCCATCCTTCTCCGACCAGCCGGCGGCGGGCAGCAGGATATGGGCCAGCGCCTGGGTATCGGTGCCGGTCACGCAATCCGACACCACCACCAGGGGGCATCGCGCCAGTGCCCGGCGGAACCGGCCGGCATCGGGCAGGCTGACGGCGGGATTGGTGCCGATGATCCAGATCGCCTCGATCCGGCCATCCTCAAGCGCATCGATCATCTCGACCGCCTTGATCCCGGGACCGGTGGCGACCGTATCTGTGCCCCAGAAAGCGCCGACCATGGCGCGCTCGGCATCCGAAAATCCCAGATGTGCGGCCAACTGGTTGGCGAGGCCGCCGACCTCGCGCCCGCCCATGGCATTGGGCTGGCCGGTCAGCGAGAATGGCCCGGCGCCCGGCCGGCCGATGCGGCCAAGGGCGATATCCAGGTTCAGGATCGCATTGACCTTGTCGGTGCCGGCGCCGGACTGGTTCACGCCCTGGCTGAACAGGGTGACGGTGCGGTCGGTGGACAGCACCATATCGGCGAAGCGGTGCAGGCTGTCGGGGGTGAGCCCGGTCAGGTCCGCGGCGACGGCAAGATCGGGCGTGTCGGCGCGGGCGGCGACCAGCGCATCGGCAAGCCCGATGGCGGGCGGGGCCGCGATCAGGCCGCGCCGCACCGCTTCGACCAGCAGAAACTGATACAGCGCCACATCGCCACCCGGCCGGATCGGCAGATGCAGATCGGCGCCGGCGGCGGTTTCGGTGCGGCGGGGATCGATGACCACCAGCCTGGTGCCACGGCTGCCGCGGGCATCCATCAATCGGCCGAACAGCACCGGATGACACCAGGCGGCGTTCGACCCAACCAGCACCGCCAGATCGCAGCCATCCAGATCGTCATAGGCGCCGGGCACCAGATCCTCGCCGAAGGCCCGGACATGACCGGCCACCGTCGACGACATGCACAGCCGCGAATTGGTGTCGATATTGGCGGTGCCGAGGAAGCCCTTGGCCAGCTTGTTGGCGGCGTAGTAATCCTCGGTCAGCATCTGGCCCGACAGATAGAACGCGACCCCCGACGGTCCGTTGCGCGCCAGCGCCGCCGCAAACCCCGCCGCCACCCGGTCCAGTGCCGCATCCAGCGCCACCGGCCGGCCATGCAGCCGGGCGCGGGTCAGCCGCCCGACGCCGCCCAGCGTGTCGGCCAGCGACCGGCCCTTGCCACACAGCCGGCCGCGATTGGCCGGATGATCGGGGTCGCCTTGGACGGGCGCCAGGCCGCCCAGCCCATCCGGCCGGGCCAGCACCCCGCAGCCCACCCCGCAATAGGGGCAGGTCGTGCGGGTGGCGGCCATGGGCGGCAGGGCGGTCATTCCGCCGCCTCGGTCATGGTTGTGACGGGACCGGGCATGACAGGATCGGGCATGACGGGGGCGGGCATGATCGCGGCGCCGGCCGGTGCGGCCGGGCTCAGCGGCCGCAGCCGCACCAGCACCCGGCCATCCACCGTCACCGCCACCGGATAGCGGGTCACGCAATCGCGATCGGGTGCTGCGGCCCGGCCGCTGTCCAGGTCGAACACCCGGCCATGCAGCGGGCAACTCACCGACCGGCCGTGAACCATGCCGTCGGCCAGCGGTCCCGCCTTGTGCGGGCAGGCATTGTTGATCGCGGCCGGCAGGCCCTGGGCCGGGCGGAACACCGCGATGCTGCCGCCGGCATGGCGGATCACCCGTGCACCGCGCAGCGGCAACTGCTCGATGCTGCCGCAGTCGATCCAGTCGGTCATGTCGCTGTGGCCGGTGTCGATGAGCGCGTTCATGCTGTCGTCTCCTCTCACTCGGCCGCCGCGCGGGCGGGCAGGTCGATCGCTGTGAATTCGGCCGTCGGCCGGTCGACCAGAGCGGCCCATGGGTCGTGGCGGGCATGGACCTGCGATGCCTGGAAGCGCGCGGCCAGCGCCTTGCGCCCGGTCGCATCCTCCACGATCACCGACAGCACCCGATCGATGCCGATCCGCTCGATCCACGGTGCCGTGCGCTCCAGATAGCGGGCGTCCTCGCGATAGAACTGGATGAAGGCCAGGCAGATCTCGATCGCCTCATCCTCGGTCGCAACCTTGGTGAGCGCATCGGTGCCGCGCAGATGGATGCCGCCATTGCCGCCGACCACCAGCTCGTAACCGCTGTCGACGCAGACCACGCCGAAATCCTTGATCGTGGCCTCGGCACAGTTCCGCGGGCAGCCCGACACCGCCATCTTGAACTTGTGCGGCATCCAGGCGCCCCAGGTCAGCCGTTCCAGCCGCACGCCCAGCCCGGTCGAATCCTGCGTCCCGAACCGGCACCATTCCGATCCGACGCAGGTCTTCACCGTGCGCAGGCCCTTGGCATAGGCATGGCCCGACACCATGCCGGCCGCATTCAGGTCGCGCCACACCGCCGGCAGATCCTGTTTGCGGACCCCCAGCAGGTCGATGCGCTGGCCACCGGTGACCTTGACGGTCGGGATGTCGTATCGGTCGACCACATCGGCGATGGCCCGCAATTCGCTGGCCGAGGTCAGCCCGCCCCACATCCGCGGCACCACCGAGAAGCTGCCATCCTTCTGGATGTTGGCATGGACCCGTTCATTGACGAAGCGCGAGGCAGGATCGTCGATGCCGGCGCCGGGATGGGCACAGAGCAGATAGTAATTCAGCGCCGGCCGGCATTTGGCGCAGCCCTCGGGCGTTGTCCAACCCAGGGCAGTCATTGCCTCGATCGCGGTCATCGGCGCCAGATCGCGCACCGCCGCCCGCAGGCTGTCATGACCATGGCTGGTGCAGGCGCAGATCGCCGGATCAGCATCCTCGGTCACAGGCGGTGCCGCATCGCCCAGCGTCAGCCCGATCAGCGCCTTGACCTGGCCGGTGCACGATCCGCAGGATGCCGACGCCTTGGTATGGGCACGCACCGCATCGATCGTGGCAAGGCCATGTTCGCTGATCGCCTGGGTGATCGCGCCCTTGCAGACACCGTTACAGCCGCAGATCTCGGCATCGGCGGGCAGGGCTGCGATCGCGGCGGTTGCGGCATCCATGCCGCCGCCGGCGGCACCCATGGTGGCGAAGGCCGGGCCGAAGATCAGCCGGTCGCGCGCCTCGCCCAGCGGTGCCGCCTTGCGCATGGTCTCGAAGAACCACGGCCCGTCGGCGACATCGCCATACATCACCACGCCGACCAGCCGGTCGTCGCGGATCACCAGCTTGCGATAGGCGGCACGGCCGGCATCGCGCAGCACGATCTCTTCGGCCGCCTGATCGGTGCCACCCAACTCGCCGGCCGAGAACACATCGACACCCGATACCTTCAGCCGGGTCGCCGTCGGCCGGATCGCGAAGCCCGGACCATCGATGCCCGCCAGCCGTCGCGCCAGCACCTTCGCCTGATCGTAGAGCGGTGCCACAAGGCCGAAGGTGGCGCCATCGAACTCGACACATTCGCCCAGCGCGTCGATATGCGGGTCCGATGTGGCAAGGCCGGCATCGACCTGGATGCCGCGCCCGACGGCCAGCCCGGCATCGCGGGCCAGCGTGGTCTCGGGCCGGATGCCCACGGCCATCACCAGCAGCTCCGCCGGCAGCACGCGGCCATCGGCCAGTTCCAGGCCGCTGACGCATCCGGCCGCGTCGCCAAGGATCGCGCGGCTTTGTGTGGCGGTGGCAAGGGCGATGCCGCGCCGGGCCAGGGCTGCCGCCAGCAGGCCGCCGGCCTCGGCATCCAACTGGCGTTCCATGACGGTGGGTGCCAGATGAACCACGGTGACCGCCATGCCGCGACCGGCAAGGCCGGCAGCGGCTTCCAGCCCCAGCAGGCCGCCGCCGATCACCACGGCGGGCGCGCCGGGGCGCGTGCGTGCCAGCATGGCGTCGACATCGCCGAGGTCGCGGAAGGTGACGACACCGTCGAGTTCAGCCCCCGGCAGCGGCAGGCGGATCGGCTGCGATCCGGTGGCCAGAACCAGACGGTCGTAGCCAATCACCCGACCGGTGCCGGTGGTGACATGGCGGGTCTGGCGGTCGATCGCCGCGACGCCGTCGCCGGCATGCAGGGCGACGGCGTGGGTGCTCAGGAAATCCGGGTCCAGCAGGCGGATCGCCTCGGGTGTCTTGTCGCCGGCCAATACCGGCGACAGCATGATCCGGTCATAGGGCGCGTGATGTTCGGCGCCGATCATGGTGATCCGATGGCGACCCGGTGCCAGGGCCACCAGATCCTGCACCAGCCGGGTGCCGGCCATGCCGGTGCCGACGACGACGATGTGGTCACGGGGACGGACGGGCGCGCGGGAAGGAGTGGGGTTCACGGTCATGGCATCACGCTCCAGGGTCATTCCGCCGCGACCGGCAGCAGGTCGGCCACCATGTCGTCGGCATCGCTATCGACATCCGGCTCCGGCTCGTCGCCCTGCAGGAAGGACAGCATCTGAACCCGTGCCTCGATGAAAACCGGATCGCGCAGCACCCGGGCCCGCTTGCGCGGCCGGCTGAGCGGGATGTCGACGATCTGCCCGATCCGCGCGCCCGGACCTTCCGACATCATCACCACCCGATCGGCCAGAAGGGCTGCTTCGTCGACATCGTGGGTGACCATCATCACGGTCATCTTCAGATCGGCCTGAATGGCCATCAACTCGTCCTGAAGCCGGGCGCGGGTGAGCGCGTCGAGCGCGCCGAAGGGCTCGTCCATCAGCAGCACCGCCGGCCGCATGGCCAGCGCGCGGGCGATGCCGACCCGCTGGCGCATGCCGCCCGACAATTCATGCGGGAAACGGCGGGCGGCATGGTCCATCCGCACCAGCGCCAGATGATCGTCGACCAGACGCGTCCGGGCGGCCTGATCCATCGCCTTGCGGTGCACCTGATCCACGGCCAGCGCCACGTTTTCGTGCACGGTCAGCCAGGGCAGCAGGGCATGCGACTGGAACACCATCGCGCGGTCGGGGCCGGGTTCGTCGACCAGCTTGCCATCGACCAGAATGGCGCCGCGATCGGGGGTGATCAGCCCGGCCACGATGTTCAGCAGGGTGGATTTGCCGCAGCCGGAATGGCCGATGACCGCCACGAATTCACCGCGCGCGACCTTGAGGTCGATGCCGCGCAGCACCGGCCGGACACCGTCGCGGGTGGTGAAGTCCAGGTCCACGCCTTCGATGGAAAGATGGGTCGTGCTCATGACAAGGCTTCCTGTACCGGGAGAGGCGAGGCGGGGGCGGAGGGGGGGATCGCTGAGGGGGAGGGAGGTCAGCCGGCATGGCTGAGGCGGCGCTGGATCGCGGCCATGCCGGCATCCAGGGCGATGCCGGCCACGCCGATCAGCACGATGGCGACCAGGATGCTGGGCACCGACAGGTTGTTCCACTCATCCCAGATGAAGAAGCCGATGCCGATGCCGCCGGTCAGCATCTCGGCCGCCACGATCACCATCCAGGCGGTGCCAAGCGACAGCCGCATGCCGGCCAGCACATAGGGCAGGGCCGAGGGCAGCAGGATGCGGCGGAACATGGCCAGCCGGCTCAGACGCAGCACCCGGCCGACCTGGATATAGTCCTGCGGCACGGCGCGCACGCCGGCGGCGGTGTTCAGAATGATCGGCCAGATGCTGGTGATCACGATCACGAATACCGCCGACGGATCGACCGCGCGGAACAGCAGCAGGCCGATCGGCAGCCAGGCCAGCGGGCTGACCGGGCGCATGATCTCGATGAACGGGGTCAGCGCGCGGGTGGCGGCCTGGCTGGTGCCGACCAGCAGCCCCACCGGCAGGCCGATCAGGCAGGCGAGCGCGAAGCCCGACAGCACCCGCGCCAGCGAATACAACAACTGCCACATGATGCCCTGGTCGCCGGGCCCTGCGATGTAGAATGGGTCGGAAAACAGCGCGATGCCGTGGGAGACGGTCTCGGACACGCTGGGCAGGTCGGTTGCCACCGTCTGCTGAACCAGCGTCCAGGCACCCAGCAGGACGAGCAGGGTGACGAGCGGCCAGACCACCCGCTCGGCCAGGTCGCCCAGCCTGTGGGCGATGCCGGCGGGGGCGCGGGCGGGCGTGTCGGCGGTGGTGGACGTGGCGATCTCTGCCATGGTCGTGCGGTCCTCGGGCCAATGTCGGCGGGGGTGTCGGCGGGGGTGTGAACAGATGGTGCGGGGGCGGTACGATGGTCAGGCGGCGGCTGCGCGCGCGCCGCTCTGGGCCGCTTCCAGCGCCGCCAGATCGACAGTGGGGGCCTTGACCGCGAATTGCCGGACATAGCCGACCGGATCGGCCGGGTCGAAACGGCCGCCATCGAAGAACATGTCAGGGCCCATCGCGATCGGGCTGGTCGCCTCGGTCAATGTCCAGGGCTGGTCGTGAACACCTTCGGGCTTGCGGTCGATGGTGGGGGCGGCCAGCCCCATCTCGGCCGCGACCTCGCGATACAGCGCCGGCTTGTAGACCGCGGCGGCGGTGGCGGCGATGTCGACCGGCCGGTCGATCTGGCCCCAGCGGATCATCTGGGTCAGGGTCCATTCCGCATGGCTGAGCCAGGGGAAATTGGCGGCATGGCGGCTGAAGACGTTGAAATCGGGCAGCGGGCGCGGCGCTTCGTCGGCGGCATAGCGGAAGGTGCCGGTCATCGACATCCGCACCACCTCGGCCGGCGCATTGACATAGGCGCGCCCGGCGATGATGTCGGCGCCCTCGGGCCGGTTCGCCGGATCATCCAGCCATTGGCCGGCGCTGATCACCGCGCGCAGCATCGCCTTATGGGTGGCGGGATTGGCCGCCGCCCAGTCGGCGGCGACACCCAGCACCTTTTCCGGTTGGTTGGCCCACAGCTCGACACTGGTGATGGCGACCTTGCCGATGCCGGCCTCGACCGCGCGTTCGTTCCACGGCTCGCCCACGCAATAGCCATCGCAATTGCCGGCGCGCAGATTGGCCACCATCTGCGGCGGCGGGATCACGATGATCCTCAGATCCTGATCGGGGTCGATGCCGGCGCTGGCCAGCCAATAGCGCAATTCATACATATGCGACGACACCGGGAACACCGCGGCGAAGGTCAGCGGTGGCCGGCCGGCGGCCTTATCGGCCTCGATCACCGTCTTCAGCGCCCGTGCGGTCATCGGCCGTTCGGCCATCGCGGCCGGGTCTGCGGCGGCCATCCGGTCGAACAGCGTGTTGGACAGGGTGATGGCGTTGCCGTTCAGATCCAGCGACAGCGCGGTGATCTGGGGCTGGGCGATGGCGCCAAGGCCCAGCGTCGCCGCGATCGGCATGCCGGCCAGCATATGGGCGGCATCCAGGGCGCCGATGGTCATCTTGTCGCGGATATTGGCCCAGGACGCCTCTTTCGACAGGGTGACATTCAAGCCTTCGCGCTTGAAGAATCCCTTCTCATGGGCGATGACCAGGGGTGCGCAGTCGGTGAGCGGAATGAAGCCGATGGTCAGGTCGCGCTTTTCAGGCCCGGTGCCGGCGGCGGCGAAGGCACCCGAGGGCAGCAGCGCGCGGGCGGCGGCCAGGGTCAGGGCCGTGCCCAGCAATGCGCGGCGGCTGATCCGGATGCCGGGGCGGCTGGATGTGGTGGTATCGGTCATGGTCGCTGGTCTCGCAATCTGCGGCGGCAGGTGGCACAGCGGGGGGCGAAGTGCGTATCGACACTGGGAGGGAGAAGGTGTCGACACCAAGGTATCTAGTCCTGAGTCATTACAACTTTCGTGCCAACCCGGACGAGACACCAGATTCCGTGGTATTCCGGCCGCTTGCGGTGCAGCAGGTGTCGGCCGCTAATCGCGCTGCACATGCTAATTTGTCCATAAATTATGCAGATCTAAATTTATGGCTATAAAATATGCACATTAACGTCAGGTGTCGGATCTTTCAGGTCGACTCTTGGGCGTCGACCCCCGACTCAGCGAGAAGGACACAGGCTTCATATGACGCGGATCATCGGGCTGGTGGGGCCAAGCGGCAGCGGCAAGACCACGTTGATCGAACGACTGATCCCGGCGCTGGCCATGCGCGGCCTTAAGGTGGTCACGGTCAAGCGCAGCCATCACCGCCCCGATCTCGACCGGCCGGGAAAGGACAGCGACCGCCATCGGATGGCCGGTGCTGCGGCAGTGGTGGTTGGCGGTGGCGGCCTGGTGGGCGTGCTGCGGGAAGAGCCGGCCCATGGCAGCGATGGCGTGGCCGAGCCCGATGCGGCCGGGCAATTGCGCCGCTGGCTGGGCTATGCTGGTGCTGCCGACGTGGCGATCGTCGAAGGTTTTGCCGGCGCCGGACATCCGCGCCTGGAACTGCTGATGCCGGCACGCCCCGGCCGGCCGGATGCGCGCTGGCCGTTGTTTCCGCGCGACGATGCGGTGCGGGCCGTGGTCGTGCCCGACCCCTCCCGGCTCAGTTGCGGCGCAGTCGACCGCGACCTTCTGGGCGATCGGCCGATCCTGGGGCGCAACGATATCGCTGCGATATCGGCACTGGTGCTGTCAACCGACTGGCCCGCCTGGTGCTGACGCCGACTGCGCGTCCGGGCGACAACAACAAAACCATAAGTTATGTTGATGGAAACGTCATCATCCTCGCGCAAGGCGCTTGCGGTGGCACGCGCAATCGACAAAGCTTGCCGCGCGTGAAATCCATCCAATGACAGTGCCGGTCCACCTTGCCCTTCTCATCTTTATCGGCCGCCTTGATTGCGGCACTGGTCGGATTCGGCGGCACCGTCGCCCTGATCGTTCAGGCCGCCCAAGCATTGGGCGGCACGCCTGAACAGGTCGCGTCGGCGGTGACCGCGTTATGTCTTGGTATGTCGGTCGCAGGCGGGCTGCTCAGCGCCGGATTGCGGATGCCGGTGGTGCTGGCATGGTCGACGCCGGGGGCGGCACTGCTGGCGGCAAGCACGCTTCAGGCGGGCTATGGCGCGGCCATCGGCGCCTATGTCGTCGCTGCACTGATGATGATCGTGCTGGGGCTGGTGCCGGCTCTGGGGCGGCTGGCGGCGCGGATTCCGGCCGCTGTCGCCGCAGCCATGCTGGCCGGGGTGCTGCTGCCATTCTGCCTGGCGCTGTTCCGCAGCTTTCAGTCGGATGCCGTGTTGGCCGGCGTGGTGCTGGTGGTGTTCGTCATTGCCCGGCAGCGTCTTCCCATCTATGCGCTGCTGATCGTGCTGGCGGTGGTGGTGGGGGCCGTGGTGCTGCGCGATGATCTGGGGCCGGCCGGCGGGATACTGGCGCAGCAGGGCGTGTTCGGCGTGCTGCACGCGACCGCGCCGGTGTTCGACTGGGCGGTGGTGATCAGCCTGGGGCTGCCGCTGTTTCTAGTGACGCTGGTGTCGCAGAACCTGCCGGGCTTCGTGGTGCTGAACGCCGCCGGCTATCGCCCGCCAACCCGGCCGGTGTTGTTGGCAACCGGTGCGGCATCGCTGGTGCTGGCGCCGTTCGGCGCCATTGCGGTCAATCTGGCCGCCATCACCGCGGCATTGTGTACCGGCCCCGATGCCCATCCCGATCCGCAACGCCGCTGGGTGGTGGGCGTTGCCTATGCCGGATGCTATGCCGTGCTGGCCCTGTTTTCGACACCGCTGGTCGCGCTGTTCATGGGCCTGCCGCGCGATACCATCCTGATCATCACCGGGGTGGCCCTGCTGGGACCGCTGACCAATGCGCTGGGCGCGATGTTCAGCGTGCCCGATGATCGCGAGGTGGCGGTGATGACCTTCGCCGCCACCGCCTCGGGCGTCGTGCTGCTGGGCATCGGTTCGGCCTTCTGGGGCCTGGCCACCGGGTTTCTGGTTCTGGGTGTGCGGGCAGGCCTGGCGCGTTTACGTCCGGGCCGTGCCGGCCGGACATGACATGACCGGAAGGGGCAGGGTTGCGGGACATGCGCGTGTCGCAGGGGCCCGCAGGCTGTAAGGTGACCGCTCATCCTCACCCAGCGGAGGCCTTGCCTGCCGTGCCTGCCGATACCGCCCCCAAATCAGCACCGCCCTCTGGCAGCCCCCCGGCCAGGAATGGCAACACAACCGCCCGGATGGTGGCGGTCATGTGCCTGTGCGAGGTGCTGTCGATGGCAGCCTATGGCTGCTATCCGGCCCTGCTGCCATTGCTGCGGGACGACTGGGCCATGAGCAACGGCACCGCCGGCTGGATTTCCAGCGCCTTCTTCATCGGCTATGTCGGCGGGGTGCCGATCCTGACCGGGGCCACCGACCGGATCGACGCCCGCAAGGTCTATCTGGGCTGCCTGGGCCTGATCGCCGCCGCCACCATGGGGTTCGCGCTGCTGGCTCAGGGGCCGTGGTCGGCCGGCCTGCTGCAGGCCCTGGCGGGGGCCGGATTTGCCGGCACCTATATGCCGGGGCTGAAAATCCTCAGCGACCATGTGCGCGGCCCGCGTGCCAGCCGTGCGATCGCCTGTTACACCGCCTGTTTCTCGCTGGGCGCCGGGGTGTCGTTGTGGATCGCCGGACTGGTGGCCGCGGCGGGCGGCTGGTCCGCCGCGTTCTGGGCGGCGGGGCTGTCGGCGGCGGCAGCCCTGGTTCTGGGCATCTTTCTGGTACCGCGTACCGATCCGCCGCCGCTGCCTGAAGGTGTGCGGGTGCGGCCGTGGTGGCTGCCACCGGATTTCCGACCGGTGCTGCGCAACCGTCGCGCCATTGCCTATACCTTTGCCTATGGCGGCCATTGCTGGGAGATGTTCGGCCTGCGCAGCTGGCTGGTTGCCTTTCTGGTCCATGCCGGCTCGGCCGTGGCGGTTGCCAGCAGCCTTGGCGGCGCGATCATCGCATCGGGCATCATCACCAGTTTTCTTGGCAACGAGATGGCGATGCGGATGGGGCGGCGACGCTGGGTCACCTGCGCCATGCTGCTGACGGCCGTCGCCGCCGCACTGACCGCGGCACTGGCCGGCGCGCCGCTGCTGGCGGTGGTGGCGGCGGTGGCGCTGTATAATCTGCTGGTCATGGCCGACAGCGCCTCGCTGACCGCCGGCGCCATCGCCGAAAGCGACCCGGCGGTGCGTGGTGCCGCCATGGCGCTGCATGCGCTGCTGGGCTTCGGCGGCGCGATCCTGTCGCCGCTGGTCTTCGGGCTGGTGCTCGACGGGGCGGGAGGTGAAACCGATCCGCTGGGCTGGGGGGCCGGCTTTGCTGTTCTGGCGCTGGGGGGGCTGGTGGGGCTCGCCCTGTTCCGCCGCATCGGCAGTGACGGTCCGCCGCCGGCTGTGACGATTTCGTCGGAGGATCGTGGCAACGGTTGATCCGTCATTCACATGGGCCATATTCTGCGGCAGGCGTGGCATATCGGCGGCGGCAACCGCCGAGACGACGATCAGAGGCTTCGGAGGCTGACATTTTAGACCTCGCGTCCATTGATCCGGTCTGGCTGGGCCTCGGCGGCAGCCTGCTGGCCGGGCTTGCCACCGGCATCGGTGCCCTGCCGGTGCTCGTGATTCGCCGCCCCAGTATCCGGCGGGAAAATCTGCTGCTTGGCGGGGCTGCCGGCGTGATGCTCGCGGCGGCGCTGTTTTCGTTGCTGGTCCCGGCGCTGGACAGTTCGACCGCCCGTTATGGTGCCCTGGGTGGGGCTCTGGGCGTGGGGGCTGCGATCGCACTGGGTGCCGCGGCCATCGCCGCCCTGCATGCCGTGGTGCCACATCTGCACGTCCAGCAGGACAAGGATGCGGTCGACCACGCAGCCCATGGCGCGGCCGCGCGGGGCACGATGATCACCAGCGGTGGCGAGGCGGTGCTGGTGATGGATGGCGGCGGCGTGGCCGCCATCGATGCGCGCCGCATGGCGCCGGCCCTGCTGATGGTGCTGGCGATCGCGCTGCACAACCTGCCGGAAGGTCTGGCGGTCGGTGTGGGGCTGGGTGGCTCCGGCATCGCCGGCGGCGGTGATCTGGGCGACGGGCTGGCGCTGGCGATCGGCATCATGATCCAGAACCTGCCCGAAGGCTTCGTGGCGGCCGTCGGCATGATGATGGTGGGTGCCAGCCGGATCAACGCGATGCTGGTGGCGTTCGGCACCGGCGCGCTGGAAATTATCGGCGGCGGGCTGGGCGTGGCCATGGCCGGGCTCGGGGCAGGGGTGCTGCCCTGGACGATGGCTTTCGCGGCCGGCGCGATGATTTTCGTGGTCAGCCACGAGATGATTCCGGAAACCCACCGTCATGGCCAGGAAATGGGGGCAAGCTGGGCGCTGATCCTGGGCTTTGCCGGGATGACCGCGATTGCCGCCAGTTTCGGCTGAGGCCCCAGCTTCGGCTGATGACGTTTGCTGACGGGCCGGGATCGACCCTGAACGGCTTGTGTGCCGATGGGCCCGACGTCAGGGTTGAATGACAACAAACGATAGGTGGACCCCGGACCGGGCGGGCGATCCGCCAGAGATGGACGAGATCCCGCAGGCTGTATCAGGCGCTGCGGACGGATTGACGGAGAAGGAGACGAGCCGATGGCCGGACAAGTTCTGCATGCCCCGCGTGAAAAGCTGAGCCGCCACACCATGGCGCTGCATCATGCGATTTCGTCGCTGATGGAAGAGCTGGAGGCGGTGGACTGGTATCGTCAGCGCGCCGATGACTGCGAAGACGACAGTTTGCGGGCCATCCTGCTGCACAACATGCGCGAGGAAATCGAGCATGCGATGATGACGCTGGAATGGTTGCGGCGGAACGACGACGACTTCGCCGCACAGATCAAGACCTATCTGTTCACCGAGGGGCCGATCACCGAGGTCGAGGAAGATGCGACCGGCGGTGCCGCGGGCGAGGGCGGCAAGGGGGCGTCGGTTGGTGGCGCCAATGGTGGCTCCGAGGATGGGCTGACCATCGGCAGCCTGAAGAGGCGGCGCTGACCGGCCGATCTTGTCTGCATTCCCCGTCGCATGACCGCAGGAGTTTTCACGACCATGGATTACCTGAACCGTTCCCAGGCGCCTTTCGGCGCCGATTTGTGGAAGAAGATCGACGCGGCCGCGATCGACGCTGCCCGTGACGCGCTGACCGCCCGCCGGTTTCTCGAGGTCGACGGTCCCTATGGCGTCGGCCTGACCTCGATCGAGATCGGCAATGACGTCTATTGCCGTGACCCCGGGCCGGACGAGGCCGGCGCGGTGATGAGCCGGGCGATATCGGTGCCGATGTTCCGCAAGGGTTTTCGCCTCAGCGTCCGGCGCATCGCCTCGTCGACCGACCAGAGCCAGCCCTTGAGCCTGGCGCCGGTCGAGGATGCCGCCGAAGCCGTGGCCGCGCGTGAAGAAGAGATGGTCTATTACGGCAACACCGATTTCGGCCTGGAGGGGCTGCTGACCGCGAAAGGCCGTCATGCCATCGATGGCGGCGACTGGTCGAATATCGATCAGGCTCTGCAGGACGTGCTGGCGGCGGTGAACAAGCTGGACGAAAGCGGCCTGCGCGGCCCCTATGCGCTGGCCCTGTCGCCGAAGCTGTATAATTCGCTGTTCCGTCGCTATGACGGTAGCGACGTGCTGCAGCTCGAACATATCAACAGCGTCTGCACCGTCGGCATCTTCAAGGCGCCGATCGAGGGTGGCGTGCTGGTCGACCCGCGCGTCGGCGTGCTGGTCGTGGGCCAGGATCTGCGCGCCGGCTATGCCTCGCATGACGGCATCCACCATCATCTCTATCTGGCGGAAAGCCTGGTGCTGCGCATCGACGACCCCAAGGCGGTCTGCACCATCGGCGCCGATGTCGGTGGTCTGCTGGTCAAGAAGGCCTGACCTGGCCCAGGCGGCCCACACCGCCTGATCCGGACCGGCTCACGCAGGCCCGGACGTTAACGAGAAACGCCGCCATCCGGATGCCCGGATGGCGGCGTTTCTGTTCGGCCCCACCAAACTGCGGGGGAGGCTGTCGGGAGCTGGGGGCCGGACCTCGCGGACCGGCCGTCAGGGCCGCCCCTGTGTTACTTCTTGGCCATCTCGCATTCGCCCTTCTCGATCGGCCGGAAGGCCTGATCGCCGGGGATGGTCGCCAGGATGTTGTAATAGTCCCACGGGCCCTTCGACTCACTGGGCTTCTTCACCTCGGCCAGATACATGTCGTGGACCATGCGGCCATCGGCACGAATATGACCATTCTTGGCGAAGAAGTCGTTGATCGGGGTCTCCTTCATCTTGTTGACGACAGTCAGTGCGTCATCTGTGCCAGTGGCCTCGATCGCCTTCAGGTACTGGGTGACCGACGAGTAGATACCGGCCTGGAGCATGTTCGGCATCTTGCCGGCCTTCTCCATGAACCTCTTGGCGAAGGCGCGGGTCTCGTCATTCATGTCCCAGTAATAGCCGGTGGTGACCACCAGCCCCTGCGCGACATCAAGACCCAGTGCATGAATGTCGTTGATGAACACCAGCAGACCCGCCAGCTTCTGGCCGCCCTGGGTGATGCCGAACTCGGATGCCTGCTTGATCGAGTTGATCGTGTCGCCACCCGCGTTGGCCAGCCCGATCACGTCGGCGCCGGACCCCTGCGCCTGCAGCAGGAACGACGAGAAGTCGGTGTTCGGGAACGGCACCTTGACACCGCCCACGATCTCGCCGCCGGCTGCAAGCACCGCGTTGGTGGTGTCGCGTTCCAGCGCATGACCGAAGGCATAGTCAGCGGTGAGGAAGTACCACTTCCTGGCACCCTGGCCGACCAGCGCCGAGCCGGTGCCGGTTGCGAGAGCATAGGTGTCGTAAACATAGTGAATGCCGGTGGGTGAGCAGGCCTTGCTGGTCAGGTCCGACGAGCCGGTGCCGGCGTTCAGATGCAGCTTGCCCTTTTCCTTGGCGATGTTCTGGACCGCGAGGCCCACCGACGATGTCGGCACATCGATGATCACGTCGACGCCATCGCGATCGTACCACTGGTTGGCGATGTTGGAGCCGATATCCGGCTTGTTCTGGTGGTCGGCGAAGATCACCTCGATCGGCTTTCCGCCGACCTTTCCGCCATAATCCTCAACCGCCATCCGGGCGGCGATCACCGATGCCTGGCCGGTGATGTCGGAATAGACTCCAGACTGGTCGTTCAGAACGCCGATACGCACGACGTTGTCGGAAATCTCGGCCTGGGCCGCCCCCGCGGCCATGCCCATCATGGTGGCAAGAACCGCGGCAGCGATCGCGTTCCTGGTGTTCATCTGCTTCCTCCCTGGGCGGATCCGGGCCTGACGGCCACAGTACCCTGTCATCCCGGAGGCGATGCCGGCCGCCATGCAAGGCATGCCGCAACGCGGTCTCGACACCCGACGCCGCTGCCACTCCCCAGCATGCGTGCCGTGTATCGTCATCCGGAAAGATCCGCTTGCTTTGATCTTGCGGGACAGGTGCCGAGCAATGCCTCGCACCAGTTCCCGGGCCATCTTGAGAAAGATCATGCTGGAAAGAGAGGTATTCGTGAAATGAAAAAACGCCGCTATCGCAGGAAAGCGAGAACGGCGTTGATGGATGCAGCTTCAATGGATATCACGCTGCGCGAATATCGCCGAGGAAGCGATCGACCACGGTTTTGAGGTCGTCGGCCTGACGATTGAGCCGGGTTGCCGCTTCCCGCACCGTGCTCGCGGTGCCGCCGGTCTGGCTGGCGGCCGCACCCACGGCGCCGATGCTGCTGGTCACGGCCTCGGTCGCCTGGGCGGCAGCCTGAGTGCTGTGGGCGATGGCACCGGTGCCGGCGCCCTGTTCCTGGACCGCTGCGGCGATGTCGCTCGCGATCTCGCTGACCGCCGAGATGGTCTTGACGATTCCGTCGATGGCGCCGACGGCCTTGCAGGTTTCTTCCTGGACGGCGCTGATCTGGCGCGAGATGTCCTCGGTGGCGCGGCCGGTCTGGCTTGCCAGATTCTTGACCTCGGATGCGACCACGGCGAAGCCCTTGCCGGCATCACCGGCGCGCGCCGCCTCGATCGTGGCATTCAGGGCCAGAAGGTTCGTCTGGTCGGCGATGGCATCGATCAGCACCAGAACCTCGCCGATCCGGCCGCTGGTCTCGGCAAGGCCGCGGACGATCTCGGTTGTGCGGCGCGCCTCTTCGGTGGCGCGTGCGGCAACATCGGCTGCCTGTGTCACCCGGCGGGCGATGTCGCTGATCGATGTCGACAGCTCTTCGGCCGCGGCGGCGATGGTCTGGACATTGGCATCCGCCTGATCGGCCGCACCCACCATGGTCTCGGCCTGCTGCCGGGTCTGGTCGGCTGCATGGGTCAGGTCGCCTGCGGCCAGTTCCATCTCGTGTGCGGCGTGAAGCACGATCTGCAGCGACCGTGCCGCTTCGGCATCGAAGCCTTCGGTCAGGGCCTCGACCCGCCGCGACCGCTCCAACTGCCGGGTCTGGTCCGCATCTCGCTGGCGGCTCAGATCGTCGGCTTCCTTCAGCCCCTCGCGAACCACGTTGAAGGCCCGGACCATGGCGCCGATTTCATCGCGCCGGCTGTCACCATTGACCTGAATGTCGCGTTCGCCGGTTGCCAGGCGACCAAGTGCTGTGGTGATCGCGCGCAAGGGGGGCACCGTGTGGCGAATGACCTGGATGGCCAGGATCACCATCACGGCAAGTGTGATCGCGGCGATCGTGCCAAGGCGGATCGCCTCATGGCGGAAGGTGGTGGTGAGATCGTCGATATAGACCCCGGTCATCAGCGCCACGTCGGTGCCTGGTATCCGATGAACCAGGGTGAGTTTCGGTTCGGGAACATCGCCGCCGCTGCGCGGCCACAGATAGCTGACATAACCGCCACCGGCCGGTCCGAAGCTCACTGTCACCGCATCGCGGATAAACTCGACGCCGTTCGGATCTTTCAGCGCAATCAGGTTCTTGCCGATCAGATCCGGGCGCGCGCCGTGCAGCATGATGACGCCGTCGGCGTTGACGCCCAGAAAGTACTCGGCACCATCATCATAACGCATTCCTTCGACAAGCCGTAATCCGGCGTCGAGTGCGGCAGCCCGGGCGGCTGTGTCATTGCCTGCCTTGGCGATCTGGTTACTGACGAGCGTCGTTGCCATCTCGGTCAGAGCTTCGAGTTTGTCGCGCCGGTCGGCATAGAGCTGATCTTTCAGCGTCGACAGCGAAACTGCCATGACGGTTGCGATCGCGATCAGTGCCGCGATCACCAGTACGGCGAGCTTCGTCCCCGTCTTGAGGTTCTTCATCCCAGACTCCCGATCCAATGCGGTCCGGCACATGCAGCCAGAGGCATTGTAGGCGGGGATTATTAACTATTGATTGATTTATATGGGTATAGATCAACTCATATACAAAATACACCATCGCCGAACGCACAAATCCCGCATGGTGCAGACCATACGGGATTTGCTGGCGGTGAAGCCCGTCGCCCCAAGGCTTGGGAAGGACGCGTCAGCTCTGGCGGTTGCGGCGCCGGTCGATGAAGGCCTGATATTCACCCACGATGCCACGGCGGAACAGCAGCACGCAGGCGACGAAGATGGCGCCCTGAATGATGGTGACCCAGGCACCGACCTGCGCGAAATAGTTCTGGATGCCGGTGACCAGGAAGGCGCCGACCATGGGGCCGAACACCGTGCCGACACCGCCCAGCAGGGTCATCAGCACCACCTCGCCCGAGGCGTGCCAATGAACGTCGGTCAGGGTCGCGATCTGGAAGACCAGAGCCTTGGTGGAGCCGGCGAGGCCTGCGATGCCCGATGACAGCACGAAGGCCAGCAGCTTGTAGCGGTTGACGTCGTAACCCAGCGAGATCGCGCGCTGTTCGTTTTCGCGGATCGCCTTCAGCGTCTGGCCGAAAGGCGAATGAACGACGCGATGGATGAACAGCAGCCCGACGACGAAGATCGTGAAGACGACATAATACATGGTCATGTCGTCATGCAGGCTGATGATGCCGAACAGCATGCCGCGCGGAATGCCCTGGATGCCGTCTTCACCACCGGTGAACGGGGCCTGGAGCGCCAGGAAGAAGATCATCTGCGCGAAGGCGAGAGTGACCATGGCGAAGTAGATGCCCTGGCGGCGGATGGCAAGGGAGCCGATCACGAAGCCGAGCGCGGTGCCGATCGCGGTGCCGAACAGAATACCGACTTCAGGCGGCAGACCCCAGACCTTGACCACGTGTCCGCAGACATAGGCCGCGAACCCGAAATAGGCGGCATGACCGAAGCTGAGCAATCCGACATAGCCAAGCAGCAGGTTGAAGCCCGATGCGAACAGCGCGAAGCACAGCGCTTTCATCAGGAAGACCGGATAGACGACATGCGGGGCGATCAGCCCAACCATGATCGCCACCGCCACGGCGATCATGGTGAAACCTGCGGCTTTCTGGCCGCGGGTGCTGCGGGTTCCGGACACGGTGTTGACGCTCATGGATCACGCCGCCTTTCCGAAAAGGCCCGCGGGCTTGATGAGCAGGACGATGGCCATGACCACGAAGATCACGGTGCTCGACGCTTCTGGATAGAACACCTTGGTGAGACCTTCAAGCAGCCCAAGGCCGAACCCGGTGAGAACCGAACCCATGATCGACCCCATCCCGCCGATCACCACCACCGCAAAGACAATGATGATCAGGTTGGAGCCCATCAACGGGCTGACCTGATAGGCTGGGGCCGCCATCACGCCGGCGAAAGCAGCCAGCGCGACACCAAAGCCATAGGTGATGGTAATCAGCAGCGGCACGTTGATGCCAAAGGCCTGCACCATCGTCGGGTTTTCGGTTGCGGCGCGCAGGTGAGCGCCAAGCCGGGTCTTTTCGATGATCAGCCAGGTGGCAAGGCAGATACCAGCCGAGGCGACCAGGATCCAGGCCCTATAGTTGGGCAGGAACATGAAGCCAAGGTTGGTGCCGCCCTGCAACTCTGGCGGAATGGCATAAGGCTGGCCTGAAATGCCATAGGCCTGCCGGAAGCCGCCCTCGATCACCAGCGACAGACCAAAAGTCAGCAGCAGTCCGTAGAGGTGATCGAGGTTGTACAACCGCCGTATCAGCACCCGTTCCAGAATGATGCCGATCAATCCGACGATGAGAGGGGCGACGATCAGGGCTGCCCAGTATCCGATTCCGGCATACTGCAGCACCAGCCACGCCACGAACGCGCCCATCATGTACTGGGCGCCGTGGGAGAAGTTGATGACGTTGAGCAGGCCGAAGATCAGGGCCAGGCCCAGGCTGAGCATGGCGTAGAAGGCGCCGTTGATCAGCCCGAGAAGCAGCTGGCCGAAAAGGACCTGCGGCGGAATGCCGATCAATTCCATCATGGAGGAGTTGCCCCTCGTGTCGGCGTCGAAATCATAGGGTGACGGTTGCTTGGCGGTACGCGCTGGTTACTTCTTGACCAGCGGGCATTCGCTTTCCGACAGCGGCCGGAAGGCCTGATCGCCCGGAATGGTCGCCAGCAGCTTGTAGTAGTCGTAAGGCGCCTTGGACTCGTCCGGCGACTTGATCTGCATCAGATACATGTCGTGGACCATGCGGCCGTCCTCGCGGATGGTGCCGCCCTTGGCGAAGAAGTCGTTGACCGGCGTCTGCTTCATCTGCGCGACAACGGCCTTGCCTTCATCGGACTTGGTGGCCTCGATCGCCTTCAGATAGTGCATGACCGATGAATAGATGCCGGCCTGAACCATTGTCGGCATCCGGCCGTTGTTGCGCTCGGCGAAGCGCTTCGACCAGGCGCGGGTCTCGTCGTTCAGATCCCAGTAGAAACCGGTGGTCAACACCAGCCCCTGTGACACCTGAAGGCCCAGGGAATGGACATCGGAGAGGAATAGCAGCAGGCCGGCCAGACGCTGGCCACCTTGTGTGATGCCGAATTCCGACGCCTGCTTGATGGTGTTGACGGTGTCGCCACCGGCATTGGCGATACCGATCACCTCGGCGCCTGATCCCTGCGCCTGCAAAAGGAACGACGAGAAGTCGGTGTTCGGGAACGGATGACGCACCGTGCCCACGACCTCACCGTCCGCGGCCTTGACCGCATTCATGGTGTCGCGTTCCAGCGCATGGCCGAAGGCATAGTCGGCGGTCAGGAAGAACCACTTCTTGGCGCCCTGCTGGACCAGCGCGCCACCGGTGCCGTTGGCCAGCGCATAGGTGTCATAGGTCCAGTGGATGCCGGTCGGCGAGCAGGCTTTCCCGGTCAGGTCCGAGGTGGCTGCGCCATGATCGATCAGAATCTTGCCTTTTCCCTTGGCAATATTCTGCACCGCAAGCGCCACCGACGAGGTGGGCACGTCGAAGATCGCGTCCACGCCGTCGCGATCATACCATTCATTGGCGATGTTGGACCCGATATCGGGCTTGTTCTGATGGTCGGCCGAGACGACCTCGATCTTGGCGCCGGCGACACTGCCGCCGAAATCCTCGACCGCCATCTGGGCGGCGGAGATGCCACCCGGGCCCGACAGGTCAGTATAGATGCCGGACTGGTCGTTCAGCACGCCAATGCGCACGACGTTATCGGAAATCTCCGCCTGAGCGGCTCCGGCCGAGAAGGCGGCGACAACAGCGGCGGTCACGGCCGCCAGCGTAAACTTCAACATCATGGAAATTTTCCTCCCCCTGAGGATCTTGAGCGTCCTGAGGTCACAAGACGGTATCCGTCGGCAGTCAAGGTCGGGTCGCAGCAACCTGTCCGGCCCGGCCGGCCCGATGGGACCGGCCGTGCACGAGCGCGAGCGTCGCGTACGGACTTGGCGGGAGACAGAGCCTCGATCGGGTTCAGCAGGCCTTCTTGTGTGGGCCCGCATGAACGCGGAGACGCACCGCCGCGACCTTCCGCCCGGCGTCGTGATCAGACGCCGAGATACGTTTTGAGCTTTTCCTGGCTGCTCGCAATCGCGTCAGACGCGATCATGTCGACCACCCGTCCTTCCTCGACGACATAATGCCGGTCGGCGACGGTGGATGCGAAATGGAAATTCTGTTCCACCAGCACGATGGTGAAACCTTTTGCCTTCAGCGCCCGGATGATGTCGCCGATCTGCTGCACGATGACCGGGGCCAGGCCCTCGGTCGGCTCGTCCAGCAGCAGAAGATTGGCGCCGGTGCGCAGGATGCGCGCGATAGCCAGCATCTGCTGCTCGCCACCCGATAGCTTGGTGCCCTGGCTGCTGCCGCGTTCCTTCAGACGAGGGAACAGACCGAAAACTTCGTCGACCGTCATGCCGCCCGGCTTCACCACCGGCGGCAGCATCAGGTTCTCGACGACGTCGAGGCTGGCAAAGATCGCGCGTTCTTCGGGGCAGAAGGCGATGCCGGCGCGGGCGATCTGGTTCGACGGCAGCTTGATCAGTTCGCGACCGTCGAAGGTGATGCTGCCCTTGCGGCTTGACACGATGCCCATGACGCATTTCAGCGTCGTGGTCTTGCCGGCGCCATTGCGGCCCAACAGGGTGACGACCTCACCCGGCTGAACGTCGAAGCCGATACCGTGCAGGACATGGCTTTCGCCGTACCAGGCGTTCAGATCCTGAACCGACAGCAGCGGCGCGGTGCCGGTGGCAGATGCTGTGGCGGATGCGGTGCGTGCAGGCTCAGCCATGACCGGTCCCCATATAGGCCTGAATCACTTCGGGGTTCTGCGACACCTGGTCATAGGTGCCTTCCGCCAGGATCGCGCCGCGCTGAAGCACGGTGATCGTGTCCGACAGATTGGCCACGACCTTCAGGTTGTGTTCCACCATCAGAACCGTGCGGCCCTGGGCAACCCGTTTGATCAGTTCGGCGATGCGCCCGACATCTTCATGCGCCATGCCGGCCATGGGCTCGTCGAGCAGCATGACCTTGGGTTCCAGCGCCAGCGTGGTCGCGATCTCCAGCGCCCGTTTGCGGCCATAGGGCAGCTCGGCGGTGATCGCGTCGGCATAACCATCCAGGCCGACATCATCCAGCAGCTCGTCGGCACGATCGTGCAGATTGTCGAGCACGCGTTCCGAGCGCCAGAAATGGAAGGAATTGCCAAGCTTGTGCTGAAGGGCGATCCGCACGTTCTCGCGCACCGTCAGATGCGGGAACACGGCAGAGATCTGGAAAGACCGCACCATGCCGCGCCGGGCGATCGCCGCCGGCTTCTGACTGGTGATGTCGTGACCGTCATAGAGAATCTGCCCGGAGGTCGGGATCAGGAACTTGGTGATCAGATTGAAACAGGTCGTCTTGCCCGCTCCGTTGGGGCCGATCAGGGCGTGGATCGTACCACGACGCACCTGAAGATCGACCTTGCTGACCGCCGTGAAGCCCTTGAACTCCTTGGTCAGACCCTTCGTCTCGATGATGATGTCCTGAGCCATGCCCCTGTAAGCGTCCGCAACACGCAGACCACCGTCGCACTGCCGCCGGGCCATCGGCCTGCAGCACCAGTGCGTGGGTCGCCTGTGTTCACGGACGGCTCACTCCTCCCCTAGATGAGCACACGTCTGCCGGGCGTCGTGGGAGACAGCGTCCGGTTTTCGTGACGATCGGGTCCCTGTAGTCTTTTTGTAATTATATTTTGTGAAGGGAAGTCTTATCGGAATTCCGCCAAGCGGTCAAGGCGTCCGCGGTCCGCCATTTGAGCCGTTTCAGGCTTGGCACGACCGGGGCGCGATGACTGCTGATATCGATCACCCGGCAGGCGCAATGATGCGGTTGCGCAGGGTGCCGATGCCGTCGATTTCCAGCTCGATCAGGTCGCCTGACGCCAGAAGCTGGCCGGTCTCGATGCCACAGCCATTCCCGACCGTGCCCGATCCGATGAATTCGCCGGCATGCAGGGTCTCGTCGCGGGAGATATGGGCGAGGATGCGGTCGAAGCGATGCTGCATGCTGGCGGTCGAGCCCTTGCCGCGCAGCTCGCCGTTCACCCGCACCTGCATCGTCAGGTTGTAAGGGTCGGTCAACTCGTCGCTGGTCACGATCCAGGGGCCGATGATGTTGCCGGTGTCGAAATCCTTGCCCTTGGCGGGCCCCAGGCTGCCCTGCATCTCGGCGAACTGGGCATCGCGGGCGGTCATGTCGTTGAAGATCGTATAGCCGAAGATGTGATCCGCGGCCGTCTGCGTGGTGATGTCGCGACCGGTGCGGCCCAGCACGATGCCGAATTCCAGCTCGTAATCCATCATGCGCGAGAAGGACGGCCAGCGGACGATCTGATCGTGGCCGATCACGCTGAAGCGATTGGCCTTGTAGTAGATCGGCTGTTCATACCACACCGGCGGCACCTTTACCGGCGGCAGGCCCAGCGCTTCGGGTGTGGTGTCGCGCATCTCGGCCAGCAGCTTGCGTCCGCCTTCCATGGCCTGGATCAGATGGGTCTCGAACACCAGGCAATCGCGCATCTGGCGCGGTTCCGGCAGGGGGCTGCGGAACGAGATCCCGCCAAGCGGAACCAGATGGGCTGTGGCCTCGCCGCCACGCGCCGCTTCGGCCAAAAGCTCATGCGCGCGCGCAAGGCCGTCGGCGCCGGCGTCGATCAGCGCCAGCATGCTGGCGGCGAATGCGCCATCGGTGCCCATGCGGCTCTGTGCGGCAAGGGTCAGGTTCAGCACATGCCGGCCATCGGGGGCGAGTGCACCGATATGGCGGGTTTCGCCGGCGGTGAATTCAGTGGCGCCGGCTTCTGGCACGAAGGTGAGCAGTTTCATCGGGTGAGATCCGTCATGTCGGAGAGAATGGAGGCGGGACCAGGGGCCTGGTCATGGCGATCAGTCGAAGATCGCCACCGCACGTGTCCATCCGGCCGATGCGGCGCGGATCTTCACCGGGAAGCAGGCGATGGTGAAGCCGGTCGCGGGCACCGATTCCAGGTTGTGCAGCTTTTCGAGGTGGCAATAGCCGATGTCGCGGCCGGCACGGTGGCCTTCCCAGATCAGCCCGGCATCGCCGCTTTCGATGTACTTCTCCCGCGTGTGCGTGAAGGGCGCATCCCAGCTCCAGGCATCGGTGCCGGTGACGCGCACGCCGCGTTCCAGCAGATACATCGTGGCCTCGCGACCCATGCCGCAGCCGGCATCGACATAATCATCATGACCATAGCGGCTGCCGGCGCGGGTGTTGATCACCACGATGTCCAGCGGCTGCAGCGTGTGGCCGATGCGCGCAAGCTCGGCTTCCACCTCGTCGGCGGTCACCACATGGCCGTCGGGCAGGTGGCGGAAATCCAGCTTCACGCCCGGACGGAAGCACCAATCCAGCGGCACCTCGTCAATCGTGATCGCGCGCTCGCCTTTGTTCATGGTCGAGGCGAAGTGATAGGGCGCGTCCAGATGGGTGCCGTTATGGGTGATCAGGTTGATCTGCTCCACCGCCCAACCCTCGCCATCAGGCAGATCTTCGGGCCTCAGGCCCGGAAAGAAGCCGGTGATCTGCGCGGGCGTCTGTTCGTGGTTCATGTAGGTGATCTTGGGTTCGAAGCCGGGCGGGTCGGACCGGACATCGTTTTCGAGCATGATCGACAGGTCGACGAAACGGCGGGTCATGGGGCTCATCCTCCCTTGATGGCGGGTGATCGCTTGCTGGTTGCGATCATCTGGTTGCGCACAGCATACAGCGCCATTTGCGCGATCATGCATAAAAAAATCGAAATTCCTGCCTGAAACGATGTAAGCTGTATCAATACCGATATTGCAGCGCAATATCAGGCGTGAGGGCGATCAACCGATGACCGATGCAGATCTCAACCCCGAGGCCGTGACCGGTCATTCCGATCTGCGCGCCGCCGTGGCCGACGGCTTCGTGGGCGAGGAGGGCACGCGTGCCGCCACCCTGTCGCTTGAGGCGTTGGAACGGATCCGGACCGATATCGTGGCGGGTGCGCTGAAGCCCGATATGAAGCTGCATCTGGGCAGCATGCGAGCCCGGTATGGGGTGGGGTTGAGCCCGCTGCGCGAAGCGCTGTCGCGGCTGGCGGCCGACGGGCTGGTGTCGTTCTCGGGCCAGCGCGGCTTCAGGGTGGCGCCGGTCAGCCGGGCGGATCTGGCCGACATCACCCGGTCGCGTCAGATCGTCGAGGGGGCGGCGCTCAGGCTTGCCATCGCCTGCGGCGGTGACGACTGGGAGGCCGAAATCGTCACCAGCCATCATCTGCTGCGCCGGGCGACAGAACGCAGCGCCGCCGACCACACGATCAGTGTCGACGATGTCGCCTGGGCGGCATGGGAAGCGCGCCACCGTGCCTTTCACGCCAGTCTGGTGTCGGCATGCCCGCTCAACGCGCTCAAAGGCTTCCGGGCGCTGCTTTACGACAAGGCCGAACGCTATCGCCGGCTGATGCTGAGCTGGCCGTTCCGGCCCGACGAAGTACTGGCCGAGCACGACCTGCTGCGCGATGCCGTGCTGGCCCGCGACCCCGACCGTGCGGTCGGGGTTCTGGAAGAACATATCGCCATCACCGCCGATCTGCTGGATGCGGAGCTGGCCCGGATCGAGGGCGGCTGACCGGCAGACCGGCGGGTTCCCGCCCCGATATGACCAGGCACCAGATGCCCTGGCACCGGGGCCCCGAGGGCGGGGACAGAACAACCGGGCCCCCTGGGAGGGAAGATAAAGATGACGGATACCCGTATCGACAGCGGCCCGCGGCCGCGTCATGACACGTCGCTGGGACGGGGCAGGTCACTGGGACGGGGCAGGTCACTGGGACGGGGTGTCAGGACCGTGCTGTGCGCGGCTGCACTGGCGCTCGGCGCCGGTCAGGTTCTGGCGCCGGCGGCGCATGCGACCGAGACTATTCCGCTGACGGTCGTCGCCGGCCATCCGCCGGCGTTCCTGTGGGTGAAGACGCTGAGCGAGAGCTTCATTCCCGGTGTCGACCGGCGCCTGAAGGAGGGCGGCGACGCCTATCGCATCGCCTGGACCGAGGCTTATGGCGGCACGGTCGCCAAGATCGGCGGCGAGCTTGAGGCGATCGAAGAGGGCATCGGCGATATGGGCTTTGTCGGCTCGCTGTTCGAGGCCGCGAAGATGCCGCTGCACAACGTCACCTATATGCTGCCATTCTCGACCGACAATCTGTTCCTGGTGACCCAGACCGTGGCGGCGCTGTCGAAGCGCATTCCTGAGATGGATCAGGAATGGACCCGCAACAACCAGATGGCACTGGCGGGTGCCGCACTCGACAGCTATCACCTGTTCACGAATTTTCCGGTCAACTCGATCGACGATCTGAACGGGCGCAAGATCGCGGCACCCGGGCCAGCCGCCAACTGGCTGAAGGGCACCGGTGCCGTCGCCGTCGCCGGCAACCTTCAGACCTATTACAACGACATCAAGACCGGTGTATTCGAAGGCACGCTGACCTTCGCCACCGCGGCTGCCGCGGCCAAGCTTCAGGAAGTGGCGCCCTATGTCACCAAGGTGAATATCGGCGCGCAGTTCGCCGGTGCCATCACCATCAATGCCGACGTCTGGGCCGATCTGCCGCAGCCGGTGAAGGATGCGATCCTGGCTGAGGCGGCGCTCTATAGCGACACCTTCGCCAAGGCCCAGGCGGCGCGGGTGAACGCGTCGTTCAAGACAATGGCCGATGGCGGCGCCACCATCACTGAATTGTCGCCGGCCGAGCGCAAGCGCTGGGCCGACGCGCTGCCCAACGTCGCCAAAGAATGGGCGGCGGACCTGGAAGCCAAGGGCGTGCCGGGCAAGGCGGTCATGACCGGCTATCTGGATGGCCTGCGCGCAGCCGGTGTCACCCTGCCGCGTAACTGGGACCGCGAGTGAGCGGGGCGGCGGAGCCGCGGGGGAACCCCACCCCTGCGGCCTTGCCGCAAACCGGCCTGCTCGGCCGGATCGCGGCAATCGCAAGCGCCGTCGGCACCGCCTGGATTCTGCTGATGATGGTGCTGGTGAACGCCGATGTCATCGGTCGTGCGGCGCTGTCGGCACCGATCCGGGGCGTGCCGGAATTCGTCGGACTGTCGATCGTGGGCATCGTGTTTCTTCAGGCCGGCCACGCGCTGGCATCGGGCCGCTTCACCCGGTCCGACGCGCTGCTGGATCAATTGGTACAGCGCCGGCCACGGGTGGCGGCGGGGCTTGAAGCCGTTCATTCCCTGGCCGGCGCGGCCTTCTTCTCGATCCTGGCCTGGGCGCTGTGGCCGCGCCTGCTGCGGGCGATCGAGGAAGGCGATTATGTCGGCGCCGCCGGCGACTTCACCCTGCCGGTCTGGCCGATCCGGGTGCTGATGGTCGCGGGCTCGGTGATGGTGATCGGGATCTATCTCATTCTGGCGGCGGCTGCCCTCCGCCGTGTCGCCGGGGGACGGTCATGACCGGACTTGAAATCGGCCTGCTGTCGGTGGTGGCGCTGCTGCTGCTGATCTGGGCGGGCATGCATGTGTCGGTGGCGCTGGGTCTGGTCTCGCTGCTGGCGATCTGGGAAGTGCGTGGCCGCTGGTCGGTGGCCGCCAGCGCGATCGCACAGGCGGCGCTGGATTCGATCGACAGCTATGTCTTCGGCGTCGTGCCGCTGTTCGTGCTGATGGGCTATCTGGTGGGCGTGTCCGATCTGGGGCGCGATGCCTTCCGGCTGGCCGACCGGGTGGTCGGGCGGTTGCGGGGCGGGCTGGGCGTCGCCACTGTCGGCGCCAACGCGGCCTTCGCGGCCGTGACCGGCATTTCCATTGCCTCCGCCGCCGTGTTCACCAAGGTGGCGGTGCCCGAGATGATCCGGCTGGGCTATATGCCCCGCTTCGCGGTCGGTGTGGTCGCCGGCTCGTCGGTGCTGGGCATGCTGATCCCGCCCAGCCTGCTGCTGATCCTGTATGCGGTGGTCGCCGAGCAGTCGGTGGGCGACATGTTCCTGGCCGGCATCGGCCCCGGACTGCTGATGGCGCTGGTCTTCGGCATTTATATCGTGCTGATGGCGCATCTGCGCCCCGACAGCGTTCAGCCGCGCGCGGCTGCCGAGGCGGTGCGTCTGGCGGCCGCAGCCGATCAGCGCCACGGCCGGCGGGGCAATGTCTTCGCCGAGGGCGCACCGCTGTTCGGGCTGATCCTGCTGGTGCTGGGCGGCATCTATGGCGGGCTGTTCACGCCCACCGAGGCGGGTGCCGTGGGTGCCGCCGGCGCGCTGCTGGTGGCGGTCGGCCGCCGGCGGCTGGACCTGCGCGGGTTCTGGAAGGTGCTGGTCGACACAGGCCACGTCACTGCCTCGATCTCGCTGCTGATCATCGCGGCCTCGCTCTACAGCCGCATGCTGGCGCTGACCGGGGTGCCCGATGCCATGGGCGCGCTGTTCGCCGATGCGGGCCTTGGCCCTGCCGGGTTCCTGGTGATCTATGTGCTGATCGCGGTGCTGCTGGGCACCATCCTGGACAGCAGCTCCATCCTGTTGATCCTGGTGCCGCTGGCGATGCCGGTGGTCGACGGCTTCGGCATGAACATGGTCTGGTTCGGCGTGATCACGGTGATTGCGGTCGAGGTGGGTCTGCTGACACCGCCGCTGGGGCTGTCGGTGTTCGTGATCCGATCCTCGCTGGACGATCCGAACATCACGCTTGGCGACGTGTTTCGCGGTGCTCTGCCATTTGCCGGGCTGATGCTTCTGGTCCTGGCGATCATCGCCCTGGTGCCGGCGATCGCGATCGCCCCGGTGATGTGGTGACGCCGCGCTGACGATCAGATGCAGGTGCCGCCCGCCACGAAGATGCGGGCGGCACCGTGATACCGGTCAGGGGGTCAGGGTCATCACCCGGCCGAAGCGCTGTTTGACCGCCGCATCGGTCAGCGGCAGCTTCAGATATTCGCCGCTCCGCCACAGGCTCGCCTGATCCATGAAGGTGGTGGAGCCCAGCCAGCCATCCTGGCCGCCCAGCAGCACGAACCAGTTGGCGTCAGGGTCGCCCAGATCCGAGACATGGCGCGACTGGGCGCCATAGCGAGCGCTGTGCAGATCGTCGACCAGGTCATGCGCGGTCTTCATCGGGGTCTCGCGCGATCCGCCGACTGGCCAGTCGCCATAGGTGAAGAAGCTGCCGATCACCGGCGCCTGGCCCATCAGATGCCCCAGCCGCAGGCGGTGCATGGTGCCCCAGCTCGGGAAACTGTTCAGGGTTTCATCGGCGGCGGCCAGTCCGTCCGACAGGATGCGCGCCTGTTCCGCCGGCGGCAGTGCCGCCAGATCGTCGATCAGATAGCGGGTCAACTGGGTCCAGTTGCTGGCGAAGCCCAGCCGGCTGTCGGCGCCGTCGCTGCCGCCATAGACCGCTGTCGCCACCGTCTTGAGCAGTTGTTCGAAGGCAACGGGTGCCGCCGCATCGGCGTCATAGACGCCCTGCCAGCCATCGATCAGGGCAAGGCTGCGCTGGCCCGGCGCCTCGGCGGGCCGGTCGCCAAGGCCGACAACGCGCGCCGTCCGGACCAGGGCCGCCGCGAGTTTCGCCGAGGCCGGCGAGGTCACGTCCTGTTGCAGGCGCTTCAGATCGTCGATCGAAACCGGCGTGGATGCCCGAACCACGGCCTGAAGCCGTTCGACCCGTTCATCGGTGGAAAAGAACAGGCCGATCGGCACCAGACCGGTGGTTGTGGTGGGCCGGTTGTTGGCGCTGGCGATGAAGCCTTCCGCCGGGTCGACCGCGGCGGGCAGGCTGCCGGCATCGACATAGGCGGTCCATTCGGCCTGCGGGTCGCCGGCGGATGAGATCATGTCGTCGGGGATGCCGTCCGGTCGCACCGGCAGGCGGGCGGCCAGCACCTGACCGATATGGCCCGCCCGGTCGGCCCAGAGCATGTTCTGGGCCGAGACTGAATACCGTTCGGCAAAGGCTGCGCGGAATTCGGTGCCGTTGCCGGCGCGCATGGCCGCCAGCATCGCGCCGATTTCATCCGATGGCTGATGACCCAGCCAGCGCAGTGCCAGCACCTCGCCCGGCCGCGACGGAATGAGATCGCTGTCGGACATCACCGGGCCATAGGGGCTGATCCGCACCGTGACCGTCCGGTCGAACCAGAATCGGGTGCGGATGGTGTGGGTTTCGGTGCGGAACGCGCTCTCAGGCAGCGATGACACGTCATAGAGCTGGCTCGACAGTGCCCGCATATTGGTGCCGCCCCAGGCAAGCCCCGGATTGCGACCGACCGCGACGAAAGGCAGTCCTGGCGGCATCAGGCCGACGGCGTGATAGGAGGGGGAGCGCATGCCGGCGAGCAGCCAGAAATTCGGCAGGCTCATGCCCAGATGCGGATCATTGGCGATCAGGGCCGAGCCGGTGTCGGACAGGGCCGGCGATACCGCGACCGAATTCGAACCGGTGCGCGACAGGCCCGCCAGATCCGCCAGCAGCTTTTCCAGGCGGGCATGGGTTTCGTTGGGGCCGAAGCTGGCGGCGTTGCCGTGACCGGCCTCGATCGCCCGTGTCCAGGCGGTCTTCCACCCGGCATCGTCGGGGCCATTGCGGCTGCGTTCCCGCAGCAGGCCGGCCCAGGCCAGCCAATTGATATCGGTGCCCGCCAGCCGGCCGATGGTCAGGACGTCTTCGACCGTCCACGGCTCGGCGCGGATGCCCAGCAGCGCGAATTCCGGCGGCCAGGGCCCCCTGGACGCTGCCAGCCGGTCCTGATAATCGTTCAGGCCCTTCACGAAGGCGTTGACCCACTGGCGGCTTTCGGGCGGCAGTGCCGCCGCGGTTTCGGTGGCGCCGCGGCCGAAGCCCAGAATGCGCAGTGCCCGATCGATATCGCCTGCGACCGGCCCGCCCATCTCGGACAACCGGCCCTGCGCCACCCGCTTCATCAGGTTGATCTGGCCCAGCCTGAGATGGGCATGCACCAGCCCCAGCGTATAGGCGAGGTCGCGATCGGTGTCCGCTTCGATGAACGGCACCTGTTCGTCGGTCCAGCGCAGGACCACGGGCCGTTCCAGGTCCAGACCGTTCACCGGGAAGGTCTGAAGCCGCTTGTCGACCGCGACCGGTTTGGGGTCGAGTGCCGCACAACCCGGCAGTATCAGCATGGCTGCGGCGGCAACCATGCGCGCGCCACGCCCGGCGGGGCGGCGGAAGGTGCTGCCGCCGCGCGTCTGTGCCGGCCTGGATGCCGGCGGTGAGCCCGTTCCCTCTGAGGTCGAGGATGACGGGATGGTGCGATCGGTCATGCAGGGCCTCTGGCCATCAAGGTCTGCGGCCCACGGCACGTGCCCGGGGCGGTGAAAGCGGCGGCGGGTGATCTTCGACATCGTGGCGTCAGTGTCATCCTGCATCAACCACACATCGATGACGGTGACAAATGACACATTCCGTCATCCGTTGGGCATCTGTCGGTCATGGATGCGGTGACACACAGTCAGTACGGCGGGCCGAGCGGTATGGATCATCCGTCCGGCCCGTGGTTGCCATCTCAGCGCTTCTGATACTGACCACTGCCGAACAGGGTCTGGAAAGCCTTGGGGTCGGTCGGGCTCTGGCCGGCCCCGATGCCTTTGGCGACGGCCAGCCCGGCGACCACGGCCGGGCGGGCGTTCATCGCCTCGAACCAGCGCTTCAGATGCGGGCGGTCGGCGAGCGACTGCCCTTGACGCTCATAGGGTACGATCCACGGCATGATCGCAATATCGGCGATGGAATAGCTGTCGCCCGCCACCCATTCATGATCGGCGAGCCGCGTGTCGAGCACGTTGTAAAGCCGGCCCGCTTCGTTGGTATAGCGATCGATGGCATACTGGATCTTCTCGGGCGCATACTGGCGGAAATGATGCGCCTGGCCCAGCATCGGGCCGATGCCACCCATCTGGAACATCAGCCACTGCAGAACCTCGTAGCGCCCGGCCGGATCGGACGGCATCAAATGACCGGTCTTCTCGGCCAAATAGATCAGGATCGCCCCCGACTCGAAAATCGAGATCGGCGTGCCCCCGGGGCCGTCGGGATCGATGATCGCGGGCATCTTGTTATTGGGGCTGATCTTCAGGAAATCGGGCTTGAACTGGTCGCCGCCGCCGATATTGACCGGAGTGATGGTGTAGGGCAGGCCCAGTTCTTCAAGTGCGATGGTGATTTTCCAGCCATTGGGGGTCGGCCAATAGAACAGCTCGATCGGCTTGGTCATGCAATCCTCGCTCAGACGGAATGGGGGCCCGATGGCGGTTCCATGCCGCACGTGACTGGCCGATCCTGGCCCCGTGCAGCCGATGTGGCCATGCGGCGGTGCGGCGGCAAGTCGTCCCCGGGCACAACAGCGTTGACCAATGACGGCGCATCGGCAACCCTCGGTGCCGTTCATGCCCAGAAAGATGCGCCCGAATGACGTTGGACCAGATCCTGATCAGCGGATTGCTTGTCGCCGCCCTGGTCCTGTTCGTCCTTGGCCGGCCACGCTATGACCTGGTGGCGCTGACCGCCCTGGTCGCCGGCGTGGTGCTGGGCCTGGTGCCGGCGGACAAGGCGTTTTCCGGCTTTGGCCATGATGCGGTGATCACCGTGGCGGCCGTGCTGGCAATCAGCCGGGCGCTGTCGCTGACCGGCGCATTGGAACCGCTGACCGGCCTGGTGCGTCGGGCATCGGGCAGCACCGTCACCCATATCCTGGCGCTGTGCGGCGTGGGGGCGGTGATATCGGCGTTCATGAACAATGTCGGCGCGCTGGCGCTGCTGATGCCGATCGCGATCCAGAGTTCCACCCGCGCCGGACGGTCTCCGGCGGCGGTGCTGATGCCGCTTGCCTTCGCGACGGTGCTGGGCGGCATGGTCACGCTGATCGGCACGCCGCCCAATCTGATCGTCTCGGGCTTTCGCGACCAGGCGGTGGGACAGCCCTTCGGGTTGCTCGATTTCGCCTGGGTCGGGCTGCCGGTTGCGGCGGCGGGGCTGGTTTATATCGCCATCCTGGGATGGCGGCTGATCCCCGGTGACCGGCTGGGCAAGGGGGCCGCTGCCGAGTTGATGGAGGTGAGCGCCTATGTCACCGAGTTGACCGTTCAGGCCGGATCGGCGCTGATCGACAAGACCGTGGGCGATGCCGAAGGCATGTGGAAGGACAGTGATCTGACCGTCATCGGTCTGATCCGGGATGACCGCCGGATCTTCGGCGCCATGGCCCGTCAACGCATCGCCGCCGGCGACGTGCTGCTGGTGCGCGGCGAAAGCGAGGCGATCACCAAGCGCGCCCGCGCGGCCGGCCTCGAATTCGCGGCATCCGAGCGCCCGACCGCGGAACATCTTCAGTCGCAGGATGTGGTGATGGCGGAAGCGGTGGTGGGGGCGGCCTCGTCGCTGATCGGCCGTCATGCCGGCGAGTTGGGTCTGCGTGAGACCTATGGCATCAATCTGCTGGCCTTGTCCCGCGAAGGTGCCGCGATCCGGTCTCGGCTCAGCCGGGTGCGGATGGCGACCGGCGATGTGCTGCTGTTGCAGGGCGATGCCCGCCGCCTGCAGGCGGTGATGGCCGATCTGGGCTGCCTGCCGCTGGTGGAGCGCGAGATCCTGAAGCAGAACCAGCGCCGCGGCCTGCTGGCGCTGGGCCTGTTCGCCTGCGGGATCGCCCTTGCCGCATCCGGCCTGCTGCCCACGGCGATCGCGTTCTCATTGGTCGTGCTGGGGCTGGTGGTCAGCCGGGCGCTGCCGACGCGAGAGCTGTATACCGGCATCGAATGGCCGGTGATCGTGCTGCTGGGGGCCATGATCCCGCTGGGATCGGCGCTGGAGAGCACCGGCGTCACCGGGCTGATCGCCGAGGGCATCGTTGGCATGGCCGGCGATGTGCCGGTCTGGGTGCTGCTGGGCGCGCTGCTGGTGGTGACGATGACCATGTCCGACATCCTGAACAATGCCGCGACCGCGGTCATCATGGCGCCGATTTCGATCGCGGTTGCCCAGGGGCTTCAGGTATCACCCGATCCGTTCCTGATGGCGGTGGCGATCGGTGCCTCGTCTTCGTTCCTCACCCCCATCGGGCATCAGAACAATGCCCTGGTCATGGGCCCCGGCGGCTATCATTTCGGCGACTACTGGCGCGTGGGATTGCCGCTGGAAATCGTGGTGGCGGTGGTGTCGGTGCCGCTGCTGCTGCTGTTCTGGCCGCTCTGACCCGTCCTGCTGTCCGGAAGACCTGTCGCCTCATGGCCAAACGCACCTTCATCAAGCCACGGCCGCAGCCGATCGGCTTTCATCCCGGTGACACACCCGATGGCGGGGCCGTGGCGCTGGCGCTCGGCGCCATGCGCCGGCCGCAGGTGCCGGTGCCGGCGGCGGCGCGGGTGATCGATCCGGCCGCCGCCGCCTTCATGGGCGATTGCCCGATGGGCTTCCGGCCCCCGGTCGTGGTGATCGACGGCGCCAGCCATATCATCGGGGCGCACGCGGCCCTGAGCGCGCTGGCGGCGGCCGACGAGCGGCTGATGCCGCGCCGGCAGGCCGAACAGGCGGTTGCCCGCGACTGGCTCGGCTGGATCGAGAGCGATCTTGTGCCGCCGATGCTGGCGCTGCTGGCCCTGCGGCGCTTCGCCCCGCGCCATCTGCCCGATGCGATCGATGCCGCACGCGATGTGCTGCGCCGGCATCTGCTGCGTGTCGAGGATGCCCTTGCCGACGGCCCGACCCTGGCCGGGCGGTGGTCGGCGGCCGATATGCGGCTGATGGCCTGGATGCACCGCGCCGACTGGCTGGGCGTGGCGCTGGCATCGCGGCCGGCGCTGTCGGCCTTCGTCGATCGCGGCTACGCGCGGCCGCAGGTGGTGCTGGCGCTGGCCGGTACCCGGCGTCCGCCGAATGGCTGACGCCGGGATGAAGGGCTGACGCGAGGATGGCTGGCAGTTGAGGGGGACCGCTCAGATCCCCGGCAGATCGCGGCGCGGGTCTGGCTGTGGATGTGCCTCGGCCCAGCCGCGCACCGCATCGGCCAGTCCCGGATCGGCCTTCTCGGGCAGCACGATCTTCAGATGCACATACAGGTCACCCGATGTGCCCCCGGCATGGATGCCCTTGCCCTTCAGCCGCAGGGTTCGGCCGCTGCTGCTGGATGCCGGCACCGTCACCCGGGCATGACCGTCCAGTGTCGGCACGTCGACCTTGGCACCCAGCACGGCTTCGGCCAGGGTCACCGGCAGGTCCAGATGGATGTCGCGGTCCTCGCGGCGGAACAGCGGATGCGGCGCCACCTCGACCTGGACGATCAGGTCGCCACCACCCTGGCCCTTGCCACGCAGCCGCAACCTGGCACCGTCGGCGGTGCCGGCGGGAATTTTCAGGTCGATATCCGATGCGTGCGGCAGGGCGATCCGGCGGGTGGCACCGCGCGCAGCCTCGATGAAGCCCACACGGATGCGGGCCTCGGTGGCCGGCACGCCGCCGCCGATATCGGAAAACCCGCCGGCCTGCGGGCCGCGGCCGCCCAGGATCTCGTCGAACAGATCGGAAAAGCCGCCGAAACCGGCGCCGCCACGGCCGCCCGAAAATCCCTGTTCAAAGCCGCGCCCACCGCGGCCACCAAAGCCTGCGCCGCCGAAGCCACCCGGACCGAAACCCGCCGCCGCCCGTTCGCGGCCGTCTTCGTCGATTTCGCCGGCGTCATAGCGCTTGCGCAGATCGGGCTCGCCCAGAATGCCATAGGCGGCGCTGATCTGCTTGAACCGGTCTTCGGCCGCCTTGTCGCCGGGATTGCGATCGGGATGATACTGCTTGGCAAGGCGGCGGAAGGCCGCCCGGATGTCGGTGTCGCTCGCAGTCGACGCGACCCCGAGACGGTCGTACAGAATCCGGCTCACCGCTCGATGCTCCTCATGCTCTTCAGTCAGTGGTCAAAGCCATGTGTGCCCTGTTTCCGCGGCACCCCCAGAACGGGCGGCACGCCGCCATCGATGACCGGATCCGTATGATCCGAGGCTCATTGATGGCGGTTGCGGAACAGCGCGAGCTGTCGCCTCATATTTAGGCATTCGGCCCCGGTCGCGCAATCACCGTGCCGCTGGAAGATGCGCCAGCCGGCATATTTCAGGCGCGATCCCTTCAGGCGCGCGGCAGCACCCGCCAGACCGTTGTCCGGCGTATGACCTTGTCCTCGATCGCGATATCGGTCGGCACATCGACCATCATCACGGCCTCGACGCCGTCGACCGGGCCATAGCTGCGCGCGGGGTCGCCCAGCAGCACCAGCACGCCGGTATCGGCCAGATCGCGCAGCCAGCCCAACACGCGTTCGGCCATCGGCTTTTCATAGCAGACATCGCCCGCGATCACGACCTCGGCCCCACCGGGGGGCGGGACATGACCGATGACGTCATCGGCGATGGTGTGGATCACGACATCATTGGCCCGCGCATTCAGGCTGGTGGCGGCCAGCGCCATCGGGTCGATATCGGCACCGGTCACCGTGGCTGCCCCCGACAATGCCGCGGCGATCCCCGCCACACCGCCTCCACAGGCGAAATCCAGCACCCGGCGGCCGCGCACCAGATCGGGCCGGTCCAGCAGCAGACGGGCCACGGCCTGGCCACCGGCCCAGGAAAAGGCCCAGAACGGTGGTGGCAGGCCGGTTTCGGCCAGCCGGGTCTCGGTCGCCAGCCACAGCGGTGTCACGTCGGTGGCCAGATACAGCACCAGCTCCGGCAGCAGAGGTGTCCGGTCCTGAACCGTGGTTGCAATGATAAAGTCTTCCGCCGCCTGTATGAGGGGAAGCTGCGCGATCAGCGATGGCATGTCGGTCACGGACGGTCGTCCTCGATCCTGTCGATGCGGGTGCGCAGTTCCCTGATCAGGGCGTTGGCCTGCGGCAGATGCGGTGCTTCCACCTCCAGGATTGCCCGGAACAGGCGGCATTTGGCGCGCAACGGGTCGGGCAGGGTGGTTACACCGGCGCGGGTCGCGGCATCGATCAGCAGGTCCACCATACGCTCGGCGCCATGCAGCCGTCCCCACAGATAATCGTTTTCGCGCCAGGCGCGACTGAAGAATGCCCCGAAATGCTGCATGCCGATGCCCTTGAGGGTTGCTGCCGTCCCCCCCGGTTCCAGGGACAGGGCATCGTCGGGGCTGATCCGCATCACGCCCACGGTCTGTGACGGATCAGGCTGGTCAGGATCGGACAGGGGCAGCAGCAGAACGTCGATCCAGGCGAAGCCGATATAGGCGGCGATCAGCCGTTTGCGGCAGGCGGCGCCGAAATCGCCGTCCAGTGCCGCCAGCCGGGCATCCAGCGCGCCGACCGCGTCGCTCAGCGCCAGCGCGCCCGCCGCGGCCCTGGCCGCGTCGGCGGTCGACACGGCATCATCCGACCGGATGCCGTCGACAGCCGCCCGCAACTCTGCGGCAGCCGGATCATCGGCCGACAGCATGTCGCAGGCACCGCGCTCGATCCGGCCCAGCATGGCGTACAGGTCCGCTTTCAACGCCGCCACCGCCTCATAGGGCGGCGGGTCCGGCTCATCGGCCAGGATGTTCACCACCCGCAGCAGAAAGCGCAGCCGGCGGGCGGCATAGGCGGTGTCGAACTGGCGCAGGAAGGCGACCGATCCTTCCGCCTCGGCCAGACGCCGCAGGTCCGGGATCAGCCGCGACAGCCCGCCGCCGCCGTCATCGCCGGCACCGCCGTCACGGCCACCATCGGCCAGGGGTCTGCCACCGGGTGCCAGTTGCACCAGCAGCCTGGCCAGCGCGTCGATTTCGCGCCCCATCTTCAGACGAAGATAGGCGTCATAGGCAAAGCCCGCATCCTGCCTGGCCGCTTCATGGCCCGCGACCCGCGCGGCACCGATCGCCGCCGCATCCGATCCGGGCTCAAGGGCCGCACCCGCCACCGCATGAACGCGCGGCCGGACCCGGTCCCAGGTCCGGCTCACCGCGTCCTGAACCTCGGCGCCGCGGCGATTGGTCTCGGCGATGCTCTCCAACTCGTCGCGGATCGGCTCCTGCCGCGGGATATCGCTCAACGAGGCCTTCAGCGCCGCCAGAAAGCCGGGGGTGCGCGCGGCGGCGGCGGTGGCGTTGCCGGCATCATCAAGATCGGCCGGCGGCACCTCGTGGGGGTGAGGATCGATATAGATCAACCGCCGGTCCACCGGCCGCAGCGCGGGATGAAGCGCGATCCGGTCGATCGCTGCCCCGAAGGGCTTGTTGTCGAGCACGGCACCATCGATCAGCCAGATCCGCTCCGGGTCCAGGCCGCTTGCAATCTGGTCGGCGAAGCAGCGCGCCACCATCGCCCCACGTGCTGGCCAGTGTAGACCGCGGGCGTCGAGTGCTGCGTCGATCTCGCCCAGATGGGCGGGGGGAAAAGCGCCGGGGAAGGATGATGTCGCCCGCATCGCGAAGGCCAGCGCCGGCAGACCGGCGGCACCGAAATCATCAGTGACCCTGCCGCTGCCATGGCGCCGATAGGTGAAGGCCAGCCGGTGGCGATGGTCGCGCTCCGTCACCCAGGCCGGATCACCGACCGCCACCCGGCGCGGATGGCCATAGAAATCCGTCGCGGTGACGATCAGGTCCAAGGGCACACCGCGTGGCATCAGCGAGCCCGGGTGATCCGGGCCCGCCCCGGCATCGCGCACCGGTGTCTGAGCGGCCAGGGCGTCGAGAAACCGGCCGGCAAGGGCGGTGCCGTCGAAGGGCGGTTCGAACCAGCGTGCGCGCAGGAAGCGCGACAGTTTATCGGTGAACTCGGCCTCGGCGGCGGCACCATGCCCCATGGCCAGCCGTCGCACCAGCGGCAGAAGCGGGCGCAGCAGCAGCTTCGACAGCGGCCGGGCCCGGTTGCGCTCGGCGGTCAGGGCGTCGACATCGGCGCCCTCCAGCCACAGCGCCCGCAACGGCTCCAGGCTGAGATCATGGGCCAGAGACCGTGCCAGCGTCACCGCGTTGACGCCGCCTGCCGACGCGCCGGCCAGAATGTCGATCACCACCCGCATCGGCCGTTCGGCGGCAATGGCGTTCAGCAGATCGGCATAGATCTGCTCGGTGGGATCGAGTGGTGTCGGGGTCTGTCCACGGCGCGTGCGGGCGGTCCGCTCCGACGCCCGCACCAGCGCCAGCAACTCCCGGCTGACCCCATGGATATAAACCGCCAGCGAAATGCCGCCAAAGCAGACCACTGCCAATCTGAGTTCGATCTCGCGCATCGCTGTCCCGTCACGTCCGTGGCGCCGTGCCTGTGGCCGCACCATCCCTGGCACTGCACTTGCCGGTGTGCAAGCGGGGCGGGTGCACATTCGCACGATATTTGTCGAAGTCTTGATACAGGTCAAAGCGGGCGGGGAGGGCGGCGGGCATGGTGTTGCACGTGACCCACGTCTCCGGTCGCCGCCGGTCTACCGGACCACCGGCGCGACCGATACTTTCGGGACCGCATCATCTGGCTCGATGCGGTCCCGATTTTTTTCAGGGCACAGCCGGCTTCAGGGCACAGGCGGCGCTCAGCCTCGTCGCGCGCGCTCGGCTCTCCAGGCCAGCAGGGTGCACAACACCGTGCCGATCCCGCAGCCGACCATCACCCAGACCAGCGGCCAGGTGTCGGTGCCGCGCGTCCAGCCGATCACCTGTGACGCCACGGCGCCACTGCCCATCTGAAGGAAGCCGGCGAGCCCCGCCGCCGCCCCCACGCTGGCCATGCCGGCGGCCGACAGCGCACCCGCGATGGCATTGGGCAGTATGATGCCGTTGGCGAAGGCGATCATGGTCATCGGCAGGAACACCGTCGGCGGCACCATCGGCAGCAGCAGCGTGCTGACCACCATCGCGCCATAGCCAAGAACGGCCGCGGCCGATCCGGCCACCACCATCCGCATCGGCCCGGCCCGCGAGGCCAGACGCGCGGTGATGATATTGCCCAGCATATAGCCGCCCGAGGTGATGATGTACCACAGGCCGAATTCGCCGGGCGTGCGGCCCATCAACTCGATGATCACATGTGGCGCGCCGGCCACGAAGGCGAAGAAGGCCGCGGTTCCGAAGCCGGCGGCGCCGGCATGGCCCAGAAATGCCGGGTCGCGCAACAGGTTGCGATAGGCGTTGATCATGGGCGCGATGCCCGGCATCGGCCGGTGGTCGTGATGGGTTTCGGGTAGCTTCAGCGCCACGGCGGCGAAGATCGCGCCGCCGATGCCGGCAATGATCCAGAACCCCGCCCGCCAGCCCAGGAACTGGTCGGCATAGCCGCCCACGGCCGGGGTCAGCATCGGTGCCAGCATCATCGCCAGGGTCACGGTCGCGATCCGTGATGCTGCCTCGGACGGATCATGCCGGTCGCGGATCATCGCCCGGCCCAGCACCAGCCCGGCACAGCCGCCTGCCGCCTGAAGCACACGCCCAAGCACCAGCTGGGTGGCGCTGTCGGCGGTTGCGGCCACCACGCTGCCCAGCGCCAGGAACACCAGTCCGGCGATCAGGGGCGGGCGCCGTCCGAAGCGGTCGGAGACCGGGCCATAGATCAGCTGCGCCCCCGCCAGCGCCACCAGATACAGGGTCAGGGTCAACTGGATCGCGGCATCGCTGATCGCCAGCATCCGCTGTGCCGCCGGCATCGATGGCACGAACAGGTTCAGCGCCACCGGCCCGATGGCGGTGATGACCACCAGAATCCACAGCGGCGCATCCAGCCCGCGCGGTATACCCGGAGGTGGGGGCGTGGCCTTGGCCGTGGCCTGTGCCTCGGCCGTGCCCGCAGGCCCCGATGTCGCGCGCATCTCGTCGGGGGGATCAGACCTCGGCATCGCGCGCCGCCGCCGCCGGCCTCAACTCGATCACGTGCTCGATCTCTGCGGTCTTGCCCATCATGATCGAGGCCGAGCAGTATTTTTCCGCCGACAGCGCCACCGCCCGCTCGACCCGGGCGAGGTCGAGGCCGTCGCCGAACACCACATAGCGCATCACGATACGGGTATAGACCTTGGGGTCGGTTTCGGCGCGGTCGCCCTCGATCTCGATCCGGCAGCCGGCGATCGGCTGGCGGCCCTTCTTCAGGATCTGCACGACGTCGAAGGCCGAGCAGCCGCCCATGCCCAGCAGCAGCATTTCCATGGGACGGATGCCGTGATTGCGGCCGCCGTGGTCGGGCGCCCCGTCCATCACCACCGAATGCCCTGAACCGCTTTCGCCCACGAACATCATTCCGTCCAGCCAGGACACGCGCGCCGTCATCGTCATCTGAAACCCGTCTGCTTTTATCGTGCCGGTATCTGCTGATCTGGCGCCGGCATCTGCGCCGGCACGGGAGGCCCGCAGCCGCCCCCCGTCTGCCATGTGCATCACGTCGACGATATGTCTCGTGCGGAGCGAGAGTAAAGCATGCCCGAAGCCGCGCGGCCAGAGCGGGGACTGACGGGAGCCCTCCGCCCGGCGTTTGTGGCGCGGTCTGTGGCAGGGTCTGTGATCGGGCGCGGATGAGGGGGTGACGCCGGGCTGCGCGCCAGTGCAAGATCGCGATCGAATCGGGACCGAAGGCGCCGCCGACCGGCCAGTTCAGGCAGTCATCAGATCAAAGCTTCTACCGAAAGTGGGCAAACCATGGACGCCGATTGTCCGGAAGGCCGGTTTTTTGTCACCGCCGACGTGTTCACCGATCGTCCCTTCGGGGGCAATCCGCTGGCGGTCGTGCCCGATGCGGCCGGGCTCGACGGCACGGCGATGCAGGCCATCGCGCGGGAATTCAACCTGTCCGAGACGACGTTCGTGCTGCCATCGGACCGCGCGGATTGCGATCTGCGGTTCCGGATCTTCTCGCCGCAGGCGGAGTTACCGTTCGCGGGCCATCCGACCATTGGCGGTGTTCTGATGCTGGCGGCGCTTGGGCGCCTGTCGGCCGCCATCGACGACATGCCATTGCGTCTGGTGATCGAAGAACAGGCCGGGCCGGTTGCGGTGGAGCTGCGGACCGATACGGCGACCGGCGCGCGGAGGGCGGTGATGGGCGCACCCATATGCCCGGCACCCGTCGCCGATGCGCCCGATCGGGAGGCGCTGGCAGCGCTTCTGGGCCTGTCGCCCGACGCGATTGCCGATGGCGCGGCCGTGGTGTCGGCAGGTCTGCCATTCCTGTTCGTGCCGCTGATGCGGGACGCCGATCTCGACCGCTGTCGGGCGGACCTCGCCGCATTCGACCGGATCCTGCCGCACGGTTCGCCGTCGCGGCTGGTCTATCCCATGGTGGTCGACCGGGCGGCCCGGCGGGTGCGCGCACGGATGTTCGGGCCCTCGGTCGGCATTGCCGAAGATCCGGCCACCGGGTCCGCCGCCATGGCGCTGGCCGGGTGGCTGGCCGCGATCGAGCAGGTTCTGGTTCCGGCAACCGTGTCGTGGACCATCGTTCAGGGCGAGGCCATGGGCCGGCCCAGCCGCCTGGATCTGGCGATCGACCTGGATCACACCGGCATTATCTCCGCGCGCCTGAGTGGCGAGGCGGTGATGATCAGCCGCGGCTGGCTGCTGCCGGCGGCATAAGGAACCATCCGCCCGGCAGAGTATTTTCCCGGGGGCCGGTGCCGGGGCACGGGCGGCCCGTGGAGGGATGGCCCATGGAGGGCCTGGCCGGCGCTTTGTTGTGATATGCGCTTCACTGTGATATATGGGCAACAATCTCTATGCGTCTCGTGACATGACGGCAAAGGCGCGCCGCGGACCGGTGAAACGTGACGGATGTTATGCTACGGTCTGAACGGTATGCATGTGGGTGCGCCACATGCTGCCCAGATAACTGGAGATATGTCATGAATATGAACCGTATCAAGCGCGTTGCGCTGCCTCTCTTCGGCGCCACCGCCCTGATCGCGGTCGCCGGCTGCGCGAGCCTCTCGGACGAGGATCGCATGATGCTGAATGAGGCGAAGACCACCGCGGCCCAGGCGAAGCAGAGCGCCGATGCCTCGCGCGCCTCGGCGGCCGAATCCGCCCGCAGCGCCCAGGCGGCTGCCTCGTCGGCCGACCGCGCCGAGCGTGCCGCCGAGCGCGCCGAGCGTGCGTTCAGCGCCGGCCAGCGCAAGTGATCGACTGCGCCGGCCCGGCCGGCGCAGTGGAAACCCCCGGCGGGATGTGTCCAGCCGGGGGTTTTGCCGTCTGACGGATGCAGGCACCGGGGGCGAAAGGCTCTGCGGTACCAGTCATGCGCCCGGCGGCGATTAGGGACGACCAGACGACCAGACCCAAGGGGGCCGGCTGTGTGAACTGCCGGCCCCCTTGGTCGTTTCATCGTTTACCAGACCCGTTGTCGTTGAACAGACCCGACGGCACCCGCGTCATCTGTGGCAACAGATGCAGTTGTTGCGTATTTGCCTCAAGAGTGTCGCGTCGGCTGCGCCGATGCCGTGCCAGGCGTCATTGGGCAGCCATACCGGCAGGCGTCAATCGGCGGGTCGGATCAGCTGCAACGGCGCGCCGCGCGGAATGCGGTTCGGATCGATCGGTTCGGGCTCATAGATCGAGGCGGGCCGACCCGATGGCTGTTGTCCCGATGGCTGCTGGACAGAGGCGGATGGCACCGGCGGCCGGATGTTGGCACCCGATCGCGGCGCCTGCGGCGACACGCTCAGCGTCACCACACCATCGCCGCCGCCGGGGCGGATGGGTTCCACCGGCTTGATCTCGGCCGGGAAGGTATGGGCCGTCAGCGGGTCGACCCGGGGGTCGATCGAGGGTGCCGGCAGCGCAGCGGCGTTGTTCGCAGGCCCGGTACCGGCACTGCTTCCGGCGGGGACGGGAGCGAGCGGCGTCATCGCACTGGTGCCGGTCGAGGCCGGCGTCAGGCGCAGCGGCCCGCCATCTTCCGCCGGCGCCTCGCGATCCTGCGGATTGGCCCGGCCGGCCGCCCTGGGCGGGTCGATCTTGACGGCCGCCAGTTCCCGGATCGTGTTGCCACCAACCGACACCTTGACCGGAATGCCGCTGCGCTCGATCACGGCACGGGTCACCGCCGCCCAGTCGACCCGAAGGCCGGCACGGGTCGCGGCCGTGGCGACCTTGGGCTCCACTTCCGGCATCGGCTCCGGCGTGAACTTGCCGACCTCCTCGATCTGGTCGACCTGCATCTGGGTGGGATGGACCTGAAGATACAGCGCGCCGTCGATCAGCTGCACTTTGGCCGGCTGGTCGATGACCGTCACCTTGGTGCCGACCTCGGTCATTGCGAACAGCTTGATGATGTCTTCAGGATATAGCCGCACACAGCCCTGGCTGACCCGCCGGCCGATACCATAGGGGCGATGGGTGCCGTGGATGACATAATTCGGCCAGCCCATGTTCATCGCATGGGTGCCAAGCGGGTTCTGCGGGCCGGGGCCGACAAAGGCCGGAAGATCAGGGTTGCGGGCGCGCATCGACGGCGTCGGGGTCCAGGTCGGCCCGTCGCGCTTCAGCGTGATGCGCGTGCTGCCATAGGGCGTGGCAAAGCCTTCGCGGCCGATGCCGATCGGGAAGCTGACCGGCGTGCCGCCATTCTTGGGGAAGAAATAGACCCGGAGGTCGCCCATGTTGACCACGATGCCTTCAGGGGCCACGTCCGGCAGCAGATGGGCCTTGGGGACCACGATCTGCGTGCCTTCGCCCGGCAGCCACGGCTCCACCCCTGGATTGGCGGTCAACAGCTCGACATACCCCACGTTCAGGGTACGGGCCAGATCGACCAGCGTGTCCTCGTGGCGTGTGATCATGGTCTGCATCTGGCCGATGACGCCGCGGGGGCCGTCAGCCTTCTGCGGCGTGGTCGAGCGCGTGGCGGCGCCGACGGTGGCACCGGCGGTGGCGGTGGCGGTCTGCGCCCAGGCGGGCAGGGCGGCCGTGACGGCAAGGCCGATCAGCGTCGCGCCGATCAGGCTTGTCCTGGCCGTGTGGCGGTGTGCGGCAATGACCGTGTTCACAGAAACTTCTCCACGAGGTCGACGCTCGACTCCCGGCCGATCTTGTCGGCATGGGCGGCAAGCCAGGTGTCGGCTGAGGCGCGGCCGATATCGCGCAGATGCAGGATGAAGTCGCGGTCGGCATTCATTTTGGAGAAGCTGCCCAGCGGCACCATCTCCTGTTCGCCGTCGATCCAGTGCATCCGCATGCGCTTGTAGCGCCGGGGGTCCAGCCGGTTCTCGTCCAGCAGCCGTGCGACGAAGCCGATGGCGCGCATCTCGCGCATCAGCGACGAATTGAAGCTGATTTCGTTGACCCGCTCCCAGATCTCGGTGGCGCTGTGGGGCACATCGGGCCGGTTGATCGGCGTCACCTGGATGATCACCACATCTGCGGTCTCGGCGCCATAGATCAGTGGGAAAATCGCCGGATTTCCCATATAGCCCCCGTCCCAATAGGCCTCGTTCTCGATCTCGACCGCCTGGAAGACATAGGGCAGGCAGGCTGATGCGAGCAGGGCTTCAGGGGTGATGGCGGCGTTCTCGAACACCTTGATCTTGCCCGTCCGCACATTGGTGGCGGACACGAACAGCTTGACCGCGCCACAGCGTCGCACGGCGTCGAGGTCGATGGCCTCGGCCACCACACTGCGCAGCGGGTTGATGTTCAGCGGATTGAACTGATAGGGCGACACGAACCGGCTGGTCAGGTCGAACAGCATCCGGGCCGGGCTCTGGTCCATGTTCCAGCCGCCCATCAGCCGGTCGAGCAGTGTCCGGCGCATCGGACTGAACCGGCTGGCCTCCATCACTGCCTGCCATAGCTGGTCCAGCGCCCTGCGGGCGCCGGCGCGGCCATCGGTTTCGAACCCGGCCACCAGCGCCGCCGCGTTCAGGGCGCCGGCACTGGTGCCGCTGACGGCCTCGACACCGAAGCTCTCCTCTTCAAGCAGACGGTCGAGCACGCCCCAGGTATAGGCACCGTGGGACCCGCCGCCCTGAAGGGCCAGCGACACCGGCTTGACCTTCACCACCCCGGCTCGCCTGGCGGCAGCGCGGATGGCGGCCGCGGGCTGCCCGCTGCTGGGCGACACCTGCGACGTATCGCCGATCGGATCGTCGACATGGTCTTTCTGAGGACGATCAGTGGGCTGGCGATCGATCATGACGGTGAATGCCTCGAATTGTGCAGTGCGATCGTGCTCTCAGCGATATAGGGCCGGAACGGCTGCTCTGCAAAGCCCGGTGGGTGGGGCCGCATCGGAATGGACCACCTTGTGGCGCTGCCGCCACCATCTGTGTCACCTGGGCCGCACCCCTCCACCACACACATCAAAAAAACGGCGGTCGCGCTGCGCGACCGCCGTGAAAGGCGACAGGGTTGAGGCTTGCTGGAGAGCCTGCGTCCACGCGGCCTGGTCGGCGTTGCGGGTTCAAGGGCCGGTATGTCGGGCGAGACATGCCGGCCGCTCACCATCGAGATCATCATGCCCGGATCGCTGTGCCGGTGGCGTGTCAAGCCAGGCACCGGCTGTGACCAACCGGGGGCATTAAGCGACAGGTGGCTGACGATCGCGGTCATCGGGCACCTGCATTGGTCGAACGTTTGCTTGACGCGATCCGGGCCACCGGCGCAGGATCGGCGACAGTATCGCCCTGAGCGACCATCGCCCCCGCCATGCGCCCGATTTTCCGACGATTGCGTCGACGGCGGTGCCGGCGGCAGAGACGCGATGGCGGCGGGCGGCGTGGAGGATGCGCCTGAAGGAGAGCCCGTGCCATGGCGGTCGACACCAGCAATGGCGCGGCGGCGTCACGACGCCGCGGCGGTGGCGAGTTCTATGTGGCCAGTGTGGCCGTTATCTGGGGTCTGAACTTTCCCATCGCCAAATCGGTGCTCGACCAGATCTCGCCGCTGGCGTTCTCGGCCACCCGTTATCTGGCCGGGGCGGCCATTCTTCTGGTGCTGCTGCGCCTGCGCGGGGTGCGGCTCAGCCTGGGGCGCGGCGACGTGCTGCCCCTGATCGGGCTGGGGCTGATCGGCATCACGGCGTTTCAGGGGTTCTGGGCGGCCGGGCTGCAGCGCACGGCCGCATCCAGTGCCGCGATCATGATGTCGGCGGCGCCCATCTTCGGTGCACTGCTGGGGCAGATGATGGGGCAGAAGGCCGGCGCGCGCGGCTGGGCCGGCATTCTGATCGCCTTCGCCGGTGTGGGACTGGTGGTCAACAACAGCCTGACCGGGTTTCATATCGAAAGCGGCAGCCTGGCGGGCGATGCGATGATGATGGCCGCCGCAGCGGCATGGGCGCTGTATTCGGCCCTGTCGCGCGGCGTGCTGGCACGGCTGGGGCCGCTGGCGGTGACGGCCTGGACCATGTTGTTCGGTGCCATCGGGCTGACGGTGCTGGCGGCACCGGATCTGGCGGATCAGCCATGGCAGGCGCTGACCGTGGGGCACTGGGCCGCCTTCTGGTTCAGTGTCGTCTTCGCGGCAGCCCTGGCCTTCGTCTGGTGGTATGAAGGCATCACGCGCCTGGGGGTCGCGCGGGCGATGGTCTTCACATATCTGACACCGGTGGTTGCGGTCGCGGTCGCGGTGGTTCTGCTGGGAGAAGATCTCACCCTGGCGCGTGTCCTGGGGGTCCTGGTGGTGATCGCCGGCGTGCGTATGGCGAGACGCGCCTGAAGGCATATGCGTGACTGGCACAGGCGTGATGGGCACAGGCATGATTGGCACAGGCGGTTGCACAGGACAGCGTTTGTCCGGCATGGCCCCTGTACGGCGATCGTGGGACGCATATACTCGTCTCATGACGTCACATCGGCTGCAATCCGGCAGAACCGGGGCGTCGACACGAAGGGCAGGGGACGCATGCTTTTCCGGAACCGTCGGCGGCGGGACGAGCATGATGGCATGTCTGCATGGCTGGTGGCCGGGGTCGCGGCGGCCGCGCTGACGGGGGCTGCGATGGCACTGACTGCCGGGCAACTTGTTCTCGTGCAGATGGACCGTGCGGACATACGCAGTGAACTGGCACAGATGGTGTCTCGGATGGACGACTTCACCGGCACCGCCACCCGCGTCATCCTGTTGTCCAACGAGGATCAGGCCCCGTCCTGTTCAGATGCCGATCTGGCGACCCTGAGAAACCGCCTGTTCGACAACCCGGTCATCAGCGACATCGCCCGCCGCGCCGACGGTGCCATCGTTTGCACCGCCATGTGGGGACGGCTGGAGACGCCGATGGCGCTGGGCCCTGTCACCTATCAGGCGCCGAGCGGTGCCGACGTCTGGACGGCGACGCGCGATGCGGAAACCCGCCGAACATCCCCCGACATGATCGGCTTCAGCCGGACAGTGGTTTATCTGTCCGAGACCGAAATCGGCAGCAGGGTCCGCGATCTGGCCGCGCGCCATCCGGCCGTGATCTATAGTCGCGGGACCGGTCAGATCTTCCGCACGGTGCGGATTGCCGATGCCGAAGTGCGCCGTTTGTTGCAGTCCTGGGTCGATGTCGCCGGCAATGATGCCTCGCCAGGCACCGACCGGGGCACCGGCGGTCCGGGCATGGCGTTCGCCGGCGACATCGACCGGCCGGCTGCTGCCGGCATGACCGGCGGAGACGGCCGCGGGGAAACCACCACTGTCATTGCCGATGTCGAGCGCGCCTGTTCGCGATGGTTCGACGTCTGCATTGCGATGCCGTCGGCAATGGTGAGTATTCTGGACCAGCCGCCCCTGGTCGGCGCAGGCATCGGCTTGCTGGGGGGCATGGCTGGCGGCGGGCTTGGCCTGTTCGGCGCATTGCGTCAGCGGCGCGGCCGGTCGGTCGAAGCGGAACTGCGCCGGGCGCTTGCGCGCGGCCGGCTGCGACTGGTCTATCAACCGGTGGTGCATGTCCGCACCGGGCGGGTGATCGGTGCGGAAGCCCTGCTGCGGCTGACCACGCCGTCGGGGCGCGACATCCCGACGGAACAGGTCATCGCCGTGGGCGAGCGGGTGGGTCTGATGGGGCAGATCGCGCGCTATGCCGTCCGCACGGCATTGGCGGAGTTTCATCCATATCTGACTGGCCCGTCGCCGCTGCAACTGGGCATCAACGTAACGGTGGCGGATCTGATCGATCCGGCTTTCCTGACGATGCTGGATGCCGAGACCGCCCGCCATGGCGTGTCGCCCGATGCCGTGGCGCTGGAGATCACCGAGCGTTCGACCACCGACTACGCCAGGCTGGCGGCGGCGATCACCACCATCCGATCCCATGGCTATCACATTCATATCGACGATTTCGGCACCGGCTATTCCGGGCTGGCACATCTCACCCAGTTGCCGGTCGACGTGATCAAGATCGATCGGCTGTTCACCTCGGCCATCGGCACCGACGCGGTGAGCGCCTCGATCGTGCCGCAGATCTTTTCGATGGCGGCAACATTGGGGGTCGATGTGGTGGTGGAAGGCATCGAGACGGAAGCGCAGGCCCTGCATCTGGCGATGTATCATCCGGACGCCTGTGCCCAGGGCTGGTATTATGGCGCACCGGTGCCGGTGGGCGAGTTCCGGGCCGGCTGAGATGATAATTTGTGGCGGGATGGTCGATCCGGCGATGCGCCGGCGTCAGTGTCCGGCCGCGACGGTATCGGGATCGTCGCCTTGCAGAACCGCGATGAAGGCCTCGCCATAGCGGCTGAGCTTGGTGGATGCCACGCCGGGTATTTCCGCCAGCGCGCGTTCGTCCAGCGGCCGCTGGCGGGCCATCTCGACCAGCGTCGCGTCGTGGAAGATCACATAGGGCGGCACGCCCTGTGCCTTGGCCAGCGCAAATCGCAGGCGGCGCAGGGCCTGGAACATATCTTCATCCTCGCCGGCGAGGCTTGGGCGCTCGGCGCGTGGGCGGTCGCGGCCGGTGGTGCCACGCGCCCGCCCCCGTGGCGTGGGATCGCGGCGCAGGGTCAGGCTGGTCTCGCCACGCAACAGCGGCCGGCAGGTCTCGTTGTCGCCCAGTTTCAGCCCGCCATGCCCGACGCTGTCGACCACCAGAAAACGATGCGCGACAAGTTGGCGGAACACCGCCCGCCACGCCCGCTTGTCCAGCTCGGTGCCGATGCCGAACACGCTGAGTGCGTCGTGGCCGAACTGACGGACCTTCTCGGTCGCGGTGCCGGTCAGCACGTCGACGACATGGGCGGCACCGAACAACTGGCCGGTACGATACACCGCCGACAACGCCTTCTGTGCCACCACCGTGCCGTCGAAGGTGACGGCGGGTTCCAGACAGGTATCGCAATTGCCGCAGGGCTGTGTGCCGTGCTCGTCGAAATAGTCCAGCAGCACCTGACGGCGGCAGCGCGTGGTTTCGCAGAAGCCGACCAGTGCATCGACCTTGCGCCGCTCCACCCGCTTCTGGACCTCGGGTGACTCAGATGCCTCGATCAGTTGATAGATCCGCGCGATGTCGGGCGTGCCATAGAGCATCATCACTTCCGATGCCAGCCCGTCACGGCCGGCACGGCCGGTTTCCTGATAATAGGCTTCCAGCGATTTCGGCAGATCCAGATGGATGACGAAACGGACATCGGGCTTGTCGATGCCCATGCCGAAGGCGATGGTCGCCACCATCACCACGCCGTCGCCCTTCAGGAAGCGATCCTGATTGGCGGCGCGGGCGTCCTTGTTCAGTCCGGCGTGATAGGGCAGGGCATCGATGCCTTCGGCGGCCAGCCAGGCCGCGGTTTCGTCGACCTTGTTGCGCGACATGCAGTAGACGATTCCGGCCTCGCCCTTATGGCGGTCCAGAACGTCCTTGATCTGCTGGCGCGGCTGTTCCTTGGGGGCGACGCGATAGCGGATGTTCGGCCGGTCGAAGCTGGATAGAAACACCCGGCCCTGTCCCAGATCCAGATGGGTCTGGATATCGGCGCGGGTCGGGGCATCGGCGGTGGCGGTCAGCGCCACCCGCGGCACATGGGGAAACTGCTCATGCAGGATGGTCAGCCGGCGGTATTCCGGCCGGAAATCATGCCCCCATTGCGACACGCAATGCGCCTCGTCGATCGCGAACAGCGCGATGTCGATCTCGTCGAGCAGACGCAGGAAGGGCTCGGTCAGCAGCCGCTCAGGGGCGACATAAACCAGATCGATCTCGCCGTGGCGCATCGCCCGCTCGGTCGCCATGGCTTCCTGAAAGGGGATGGTGGAATTCAGCGCGGCAGCGCGCACGCCCAGTTGGCGCAGCGCCTCGACCTGATCCTGCATCAGTGCGATCAGGGGCGATATCACGATGCCGACGCCGGGGCGGCACAGCGCCGGGATCTGATAGCACAGCGATTTGCCACCGCCGGTCGGCATCAGCACCAGGGCGTCGCCGCCGGCGGTGACATGCGAGATGACATCGGCCTGAAGACTTCGGAACGCCTTGTAGCCGAAAACCTCGGTCAGAACCTCGGCCGGCTCGCGGGTCGCTGTCTTCGGGCCGGCCCCGATCCCGGTTGCGGGATCGGGGCTCGCCATGGCGCTGGCTCCGATCGCAAGATCGGGCTCGGTCATCCAGTCGGGAATGGTGTCGTCGCTGTCCAAGGTGTCGGATCAGCCTTCGATGTCGGCCTGAACCTTGAGCGACTTGATCTGGTCGGGTTTGCGCGGCGGCTCGCCCCGGGCCAGCTTGTCGACCGCGTCCATGCCCTCGACGACCTCGCCCCACACTGTGTACTGACCATCCAGGAAACGAGCCGGCGCGAAGCAGATGAAGAACTGGCTGTCGGCACTGTTGGGGTCGTTGGTGCGGGCCGCGCCGATCACGCCGCGTTCGAATGGCGCCTTGGTGAATTCCGCCTTCAGCTTCTGGCCGGAACCGCCACGGCCGGTGCCGGTGGGGTCGCCGGTCTGGGCCATGAAGCCCTCGATCACGCGATGGAACACGACGCCGTCGTAAAAGCCTTCGCGCGCCAGTTCCTTCATGCGGGCGACATGGCCCGGGGCAAGATCCGGGCGCAGGCGGATCACCACCGTCCCATGATCAAGGGTCATCACCAGCGTGTTCTCGCGGTCGGGCGCGGTCTCGGTCATGAGCGGAGGGCTCCGTAGCGGTTGGTCAAGGTGGCGGATCTGAAAACGGCGCGTCGCAGACCAGCCCGAATGCGGCCGGTGCCACGATAAGAGGCGCGCAAGGGAACAACCGGAGGGAACCGGCTGCCGCTTGCGCGCCCATCCTAGCCCGATCATCCGCCGATGCGAGCGAAAAAGCCCGTGGCGTGTGATCGGGTCGTCGTCGATCGCCGATCAGGCAGCGGGCAGCAGCGCATCGATCGGCCAGGCGGCCGCCTCGGCGCTGGGTCGCGCCACCAGCAGACGGCAGCGATAGAAGCCATCGATCTCGGCGCCGCCGGCATCGATGCCGAACTCGCCCAGACGGGTCAGAGCGGCTTCCTGCTCGCTGCTGTCGCGGAAGCGGCGATGCCGGAAGGTCTTGGAGCTGCGCTCCACGACATAGCCGTAATCGGCCAGCATCTCTTCCACGCCGCTGGTGTCGACGGTGCGCACCGGCATCGACAGCACCCAGGGCTTGCGTCCGGTTTCCGAGGCGCTGATCAGCTTTGAAATGCTCGCCTCACCGACATAGCCGACGCCACCGGCCTCGACGATCACGTCGGTATCCGACGCCCATTCGGCCAGCGCCTCGCTGGGGGCGGCGGCTTCCAGATCCTCAATGAAGGCCCGCTCGATCAGGCCGGCCGCGCGCGAATAACCGAGCGCCTTGTCGGCGACGTCGACACCGGCGATGCGATGCTGGGCCGCCGCCTTGCGGCGCTGAAGCATATTGCGGTCGTAATCGACCCGCGCCGTATCGGTCGGCAGCGCCGCGCGCTTCGGGTCGGTATAAAGCCGGTGCAGCGTGCCCGGCTGGAGGTCGTGGTTCAGCATCATCGGCAGCGCGCCATAGCCGCTGCACAGATCGATGAGCTTGAGCGAGCCGCGGCCACGGGCAACAGCCAGGCTGCCCAGCAGCGACCGGTAGAAGCCGGCCGCGATCTCGGGCGTCACATAATCCAGCGGGGCAAGCTTCTGCCAATAGGCTGCCGGATCCGCGAGGTTATAGACATCGTCGAACGCGGCCTTATCCGGTCCCCATAGGCCGTTGTTCATGGGAAATCCTCCTGCGTTGTTGATCCGGGTCTGTTGCTGCGTCATTTATCAACCATTAGTTGATAGACGGACAGGCAAACATGGCCACGGCGACCGACATGGTCACCGTGGCTGTGGTCTTACTTGTTTGTCGCGGCGTCTGCCTGGACCTTCATCGTCACGATGCGGTCGGGGCGTCGGGGCGGTTCACCCCGCGCGATACGATCGACCACCGACATGCCGTCGACCACCTCGCCCCAGACGGTGTAATTGCCATCCAGATGGGCCGCGCGGTCATAGCAGATGAAAAACTGGCTGTCGGCGCTGTCGAGGCTGCCGCCGCGCGCCATGCCCACGGTGCCGCGCCGGAAGGGCGTATTCGACAGTTCCGCCGTCAGCTTCTGGCCGGAGCCGCCACGGCCCGTGCCGGTGGGATCGCCGGTCTGGGCCATGAAGCCAGGAATGACGCGGTGGAAGACCACCCCGTCATAGAAACCCTGGCGGGTCAGTTCCTTGATCCGCGCCACATGGGCCGGCGCGATATCCGGACGCAGGCGGATCACGACCTGGCCTGCGTCCAGGGTCATGATCAGCGTGTTATCCGGATCGGGCGCCGTGGTGGCGGGCGTGTTCGTCGTCTGGGCCCAGGCCCCGTTCAGGGGGCTCAAGGCGGCTGCGGCGCACCCGGCTATCAAGCCAAGGGCCGCGCGTCGGCTGATCATCACCAAGGGATGGATCCTGATCGTGATCGTTATGGCGGGTTCAGACGGAATATAGGGGATGAGTGCCGCAAAACCAAGCCATGGGGCGGAAATCATCGTCAAGTCGCGGTGTCTGCCTCAAAAATGTCAGCGGCACGTGGGTCGGTCACGATCTGCACGCGATCGCCTGCGAACAGGGTCATCCCGTATTGCAACGGTCGCCCCGCGGTGTCGACATCGACATATTCGGTCTTCAGAAGTGGCCGGTTCGGTGGCTGGCGCAGCAGCGATGCTTCCTCGGCCGTGGGCATGCGGGCGGTGATGCGCGTGCGTCCGCGGTTGTAGTCGTGGATATCGAAACGGGCGAGTGCCCGGGTCATCGACGGGGTTTCCCGGAAGATCTCGTCGATGCCGCGGAAGCGGTCGAAGTCGAGATAATGCCGGCCCAGGCTGACCGGAACGTTGTCGGCGAAGGACAGTGTCGCCAGGCAGATCAGCGGCCGGCCCTCAGGTACGTTCAGCCCCTCGGCGATCCGCCCCGATGCGGCGACGGCGCTGGTATCGAGCAGCAGGCCCGCGGGGCGGCGGTCCTGGGCCCGCAGATTGGCACTGAACCGGGTTTTCCGACCCAGCGCATAATCCATCACATTCTCATGCACGAAGGTGCCGCGTCCCTGTTCCACCCGGATCAGGCCGCGGGTCTTCAATTCGCGGATGGCGCGGCGGACGGTGTGGCGGTTGGCGCCGAAGCGCTCGGCCAACTGATGTTCGGTCGCGAGCTGCGCCCCCGGCGGCATCACGCCCCGCTGAATTTCATCGGCCAGCACCCGTTCGATCTGCCGCCAGAGCGTCACCCCCGGTTCGCGCTCAATGATCATCCGACATCTCCTGCTGTACCGGTCCGGTCCCGGCGCGTCACACAATCGTCACCGTCGGGCCCTTGCCGTCGACGGGTTGTGGAGGCATCATGCCCATGAAGAGATACGGATGTCTATACAAATATACCAAGTTGTCGACATCTGATGGTTCGGAGCCGACCGGTCGATCCGCGACGGCCCCGATGACCCCGATGACCCGGATTGCCCCGACTGCGAAAGGCCCCAAGGATGACGTCCCCAGGGATGACGGCCTCACGGATGACCAGCGAGCCGGAGGCTGCCGCCGGAGCGGTTGCCCGGCGGCAGAACTGGCTGGCGGTACTGGCGCGCGCGCCGGTAGCGCGGCTTGAGGCGGCGCTCGACGACCTGCCCGGCGGCCGCGCCACGATCCTTGCCGGCGCGGTGGCGTTGCGCCGGCCGGAGACCGGACTTGCCATGGTGCGCGGCCGGGCCGGTGGATCGGGTGGCCGCTTCAACATCGGCGAGATGACGGTATCGCGCGCGGTGGTGCGGCTGGCGGGCGGCGAGGCCGGCGTCGGCTATGTCGCCGGCCGCGACCGCCACAAGGCTGAACTGGTGGCCGTGATCGACGCCCTGTTGCAGACGCCGGCGCATGGCGTCGCCTTGACGGCCCGGCTGGTTGAGCCGCTTGCCGCCGAACAGGCGGCGGCGCGGTCGCAGGCGTCGCGCAAGGCCGCCGCCAGCCGCGTCGAGTTCTTCACCATGGTGCGGGGAGAGTGAGACGGATGACCATCACCCGAGAGACAGCATCGGCCGCCGACCTGGCCACCCTGGCGGCCGGCTTTCCCGACCCGACCGCCGATGCGCAGGTGACCTTCCGCCTGGTGCTGGACGCGATGGCACGCCCCGGCCGGATCATGACGGTCGGCGCCGTGCCCGGACATGACCGGCCGCTGTCGCGCGCCGCCTGTTCCGTGATGCTGGCGCTGGCCGATCACGACACGGCGGTGTGGCTGGATCGTGCCGCCGCGCCCGCGCTGCCCTATCTGCGGTTCCACACCGGCGCCACGGTTGCCGGCACCCCCGACCGCGCGGCCTTCGCGGTGATCGGGGATGCGACGGCAATGCCGGCGCTGGACCGCTTCGCTCTTGGCAGCGATGCCTATCCCGACCGGTCGACGACGCTGGTGATCGAGGTCGATGGCCTTTCAGGCGGGCAGGACGGCCGTGGTGTGGCATGGCGGCTCGATGGCCCCGGCATCGATGGCAGCCGGCTGCTGCGGGTGACGGGGCTGCCGGTGGGGTTCGTGGTCGCCCGCGCGGCGCTGGCGCCACTCTATCCACGCGGGATCGACATCATCCTCACCTGTGGCGATCGGCTGGTGGCGTTACCGCGCACCACCCGCATCATTCAGACCACCCCTGTCACGCAAGAGGGTTGAAGCCATGTATGTCGCGGTCAAGGGCGGCGAGGCGGCCATCGCCAATGCCCATGCCCTGCTGGCGGAAGATCGCCGGGGGGCCACCGATGTGGCGGAACTCGGCGTCGATCAGGTCACCGGCCAGTTGGGGCGCGCGGTCGACCGGGTGATGACCGAGGGCTCGGTCTACGATCCCGAACTCGCCGGCCTCGCCATCAAGCAGGCCCAGGGCGATTTGGTCGAGGCCATCTTCCTGCTGCGCGCCTATCGCACCACCCTGCCACGCTTCGGCGCCACCCGGCCGGTCGATACCGCGCGGATGGCGATCCGGCGGCGGATTTCGGCGACCTTCAAGGATCTGCCGGGCGGGCAGGTGCTGGGGTCGACCTTCGATTACACCCACCGCCTGCTCGACTTCTCGTTGCTGGCCGGCGGTGGCGCACCGGAGCCGGTGGTGCCGGCCGCGGCGGCGCTCGACGACGCCATGCCGCGCGTGACCGAAATTCTGAACCATGAAGGGCTGATCGAACAGGATCTGCCCGAAGATCCGACCATCGCCGAGGCCGATCTGCCGCCGGTGCCGGACCTGACGCGCGAGCCGTTGGACTTCCCGGCCGACCGGGCGCTGCGCTTGCAGAATCTGGCGCGGGGCGATGAAGGTTTTCTGCTAGCGCTGGGCTATTCCACGCAGCGCGGCTATGCCAACAGTCACCCCTTCGCCGGCGAGATCCGCATCGGTGCGGTTGCGGTCGAGATGGTGCCCGAGGAGCTGGGCTTTCCGGTCGAGATCGGCGACATCACCCTGACCGAATGCCAGATGATCAACCAGTTCCATGGCAATGGTGAGGTGCTGGCGCAATTCACCCGCGGCTATGGTATCGGCTTCGGTCAGGTGGAACGCAAGACCATGGCCATGGCGCTGGTCGACCGCGCCATGCGCGCCGAGGAACTGGGCGAGGCGGTACGGGGGCCGGCGCAGGATCCGGAATTCGTGCTGTATCACAGCGACAATGTCGAAGCCTCTGGTTTTGTTCAGCATCTGAAGCTGCCGCATTATGTCGACTTCCAGTCGGAGCTCGACATGGTCCGCCGGCTGCGCCGGGCCCATGCCGAACGCCGGACGGCTTGCGAAGACGACAGCAGCAACAGGGACGCCGCAGAATGACCGCGATCCTGCAGGACCGGCCGGCCACCGATGCCGCCGCCGATACCGGCTATAACTTTGCGTATCTGGACGAACAGACCAAGCGGATGATCCGCCGCGCCATCCTGAAGGCGGTGGCGATACCCGGCTATCAGGTGCCGTTCGCCAGCCGTGAGATGCCGCTGCCTTATGGCTGGGGCACCGGTGGCATCCAGGTGACCGCCGCCATCCTCGGTCAAGACGACGTGCTGAAGGTGATCGATCAGGGGGCCGACGATACCACCAATGCGGTGTCGATCCGGCGGTTCTTCGCCCGCACCGCAGGCGTCGCCACCACCGAGCACACCGCCGACGCCACCATCATCCAGACCCGCCATCGTGTGCCCGAGGCCCCGCTGACCGACAGCCAGATCCTGGTCTATCAGGTGCCGATCCCCGAGCCGCTGCGCTGGCTGGAGCCGCGCGAGACCGAGACCCGGCGGATGCATGCGCTGGCCGAATACGGCGCCATGCATGTGAAGCTGTACGAGGATATCGCCCGCCACGGCCGCATCGCCACCACCTATGACTATCCGGTGATGGTGGCGGGGCGGCATCTGGCGCGGCCGTCGCCGATCCCCAAATTCGACAATCCCAAGCTCGACGACGCGCCGTTCCTGCAATTGTTCGGCGCCGGGCGCGAGAAGCGGATCTATGCCATCCCGCCGCACACCACGGTACGCAGCCTCGATTTCGACGATCATCCGTTCGCGGTCGAGGGCTGGGACCGGCCATGCGCCCTGTGCGGTGCCACCGACAGCTATCTGGACGAAGTCGTGATCGATGATGCCGGCGGGCGGATGTATGTCTGCTCCGACACCGATTACTGTGGCGGCCGGCGCGCCGAGGGTCATGAAGGCCCGGCGTTCTCGCCGGAGCCGGCCATCGATCGGGAGACGGAAGAATGACCGTCATGCAGCGGCCAGCCGCTCAACCATCTGCCGCCGGATCGCCGGATCTCCCCTTGCTGGAGGTCAGCGGGCTGACCAAGACCTATGGCGGTGCCGTCGGCTGCACCGGCATCGATTTCCGGATGTGGCCGGGCGAGGTGCTGGGCATCGTCGGCGAAAGCGGCTCGGGCAAGACCACGCTTCTGGGCCTGTTGTCGGGCAGTCTGGTGGCCGATAGCGGCCAGGCGCTCTATAGCGACCGTGGCGGCCGGGTCCATGACCTGGTGACCATGGGCGAGGCGGAACGCCGGCGGCTGTCGCGTGAGGAATGGGGCGTGGTCCATCAGAACCCGCGCGACGGCCTCAGGCTCGATGTGTCGGCGGGCGCCAATGTCGGCGAGCCGCTGATGGCCACTGGTGCCCGCCATTACGGTCGGATCCGCGACCGCGCGCTCGACTGGCTGACCCGGGTGGAGATCGATGCCGGGCGCATCGACGATCTGCCCAGGACCTTCTCGGGCGGCATGCAGCAGCGTTTGCAGATCGCCCGCAATCTGGTGATCGGCCCGCGGCTGGTGTTCATGGACGAGCCGACCGGCGGGCTCGACGTCTCAGTGCAGGCACGGCTGCTGGATCTGATCCGCGAACTGAATGCCGGGCTCGGATTGTCGGTGATGATCGTCACCCATGACCTTGCCGTCGCACGGCTTCTGGCCGACCGGCTGATGGTGATGCGTCGCGGCCGGGTGGTGGAGCAGGGGTTGACCGACCAGATTCTCGATGATCCGCAGCATCCCTATACCCAGCTGCTGGTGTCGTCGGTGCTTCAGGTCTGAGGGGATGCGGAACATGACTGCGAACGACTGGAGCCTGAAGGCCGAAGGCATCGCCAAGACCTTCGTGCTGCACACCCAGGGCGGCACCCGCCTGCCGGTGCTGGCCGATATCGATCTTGAGGTGGCGCCGGGCGACTGCGTGGTGCTGGACGGTCCATCCGGCACCGGCAAGAGCACGCTGCTGAAGACGCTGTATGCGAACTATCTGGTCGATCGCGGCCGGGTTCTGGTGCGCCATGACGGCCGGGTGGTCGACATGTGCCGGGCGGAACCGCGCGAGATCCTCGACGTCCGGCGTCATACCATGGGCTATGTCAGTCAGTTCCTGCGGGTGATCCCGCGGGTGCCGACGCTGAAGATCGTGGCCGAACCCCTGCGCCGGCGCGGGGTTGATGCGGCCACCGCCGATGCCCGCGCCGCCGACCTGCTGGCGCGGCTGAACCTGCCCGAGCGGTTGTGGCATCTGCCGCCGGCGACGTTTTCCGGTGGTGAGCAGCAGCGGGTCAACATCGCCCGTGGTCTGGCGGCCGGTCATCCGGTGTTGCTGCTCGACGAGCCGACCGCCTCGCTCGATGCCGCCAATGTCGATGCCGCCTGCGGATTGATCGAGACCGCCCGTGACAATGGCGCCGCGATCGTGGCCATCTTTCACGACCGGGCGGTGCGCGACCGGCTCGCCACCCGACAGATTTCCCTGACGCCCGCGGGAGTTGCGGCATGACATTCGAAACCGTTCTCACCAATGCCCGCGTGGTCACTCCCGATGCCGTGCTGCCCGCCGGCACCGTGGTCATCGCCGATGGCCGGATCATCGAGCTGTCGGACGGTGTCTCGGCGGTGCCGGGGGCGCAGGATCTGGCGGGCGATCTGCTGATCCCCGGCCTGATCGAGCTGCACACCGACAATCTGGAACGGCATTTCGCGCCGCGTCCGGGGGTGCGCTGGCCGGCGCTGCCGGCGGTGCGTGCCCATGACGTGGAACTGGCCGCGGCCGGCATCACCACGGTGTTCGATGCGGTCACCATCGGCGATCTGAAACAGGGTAATCGCGGCCGCGATCTGGCCGATATGATCAATGCGGTGGCCGATGCGAAGGCACGCGGCCTGCTTCGGATCGATCACCGGCTGCATCTGCGCTGCGAGATCGCGCATGAGCGGATGCAGGCCCTGGTCGAACCGCTGATCGATCATCCGCTGACCGCGATGCTGTCGATCATGGACCACACCCCGGGCCAGCGGCAGTTCGTGAACGAGGACAAGTACCGCGAATATTATATGGGTAAGCACGGGGTGCGCGCCGACGAGATCGACGCGCTGATCGCCGGGCAGAAGCGCATGCAGATGGAATACGGCCCCGCCAACCGCGCCTTCGTGGTGGCGGAGGCCCGGGCGCGGGGCTATGCGCTGGCGTCCCACGACGATGCGACCCCGGCCCATGTCGCCGAGGCTGAGGCCGATGGCTGTTCTGTCGCCGAATTCCCGACCACCATCGATGCCGCGCGGGCATCGCGTGATGCGGGTATGGCGGTGCTGATGGGCGCGCCCAATTTCGTGCGCGGCGGGTCGCATTCGGGCAATGTTTCGGCGCGGGAACTGGCCGATGCGGGGCTGCTCGACGTGCTGTCATCGGATTACGTGCCGGCCAGCATGCTGCATGCGGCGCTGATGCTGGGCGCGGTGGGGGGCATCGGTCTTGCCGCCGCGATCCGCACCGTCACCGACCGACCGGCGCGGGCGGTGGGGCTGGACGATCGCGGCCGGATCGCCGCAGGTGCCCGTGCCGATCTGGTGCGGCTGTCGGTTGTGGACGAGCATGTGCCGGTGGTGCGCGCGGTGTGGCGCGCGGCCGAAAGGGTGTTGTAGTCCTATGACCACCAGCACGTCACCGGCCGTTGATGGCCTGCTCTGCCTGATCGTCGGCCCCTCCGGGGCCGGCAAGGACACGCTGATCGATCGGGCGCGGGCGGCTCTGGCCCCGGCCGGCGGCCATGTCTTCGTGCGCCGGGTGATCACCCGGCCGGCCGGCAGCGGTGGCGAGGATCATCTGGCCGAGACGCCGGACGGCTTCGCGCGGCGTGCGGCGGCCGGCGACTTCCTGCTGCACTGGCAGGCGCATGGCCTGTGGTATGGCATTCCGGCGGCCATCGCCCGCGACCGCGCGGCGGGGCGGATCGTGGTCGCCAATGTCTCCCGCGCGGTCATCGACCAGGCACGCCGGGAGGCGGCGCCGGTGCGCATCGTGGTGGTCGATGCGCCCGATGCTGTGCTGGCTGCGCGGCTGGCCGCCCGTGGCCGCGAGGATGCGGCCGACATCCAGGCCCGCCTGATGCGGGCGCGGGCCACGATGCCGGTCGGTCCGGATGTCGTGGTGGTCGACAATGGCGGCGATCTGGATCAGGCGACGGCCGCGTTCATCCGCGCGATCGGCGGCTGAATGCTCGTGGCCTCAGGCCCGGCCGCCAAGCGGATCGGGCCCGAAGCGGTTGGGACCGTGTGTGCCACGCAGGAAGCCCAGTTCCACCAGCAGCCAGATCGCGCCGATCAGCGGGATCAGGATGATTAGCTGAAACCAGCCGCTGCGGCCCCGGTCGTGGCAGCGCCGGGCGCCGATCGCGAAGGTCGGCCACAGGCAGGCGAGCGAGAACAGCGAGCCCAGCAACCCGACATTGCCGTCACCGCTATAAGTGCCGAGCACCATGTCGACCGGGATCAGCAGCAGGCTGATGACGGTGACCGGCAGCACGTAATACAGCCAATAAGGCTTGCGGTTGGTGCGGCCACTGAACGACAGGAAAAACCGCCGCCACGAGAAATCGCCGCTGACGTCGGCCGGGTCATAGACCGGGAAGATCGCCACGGCCAGATGGCCATCCGGGCTGAAATCGACCTGGAAGCCGGCGGCGGGATGGCCGTCGCTGCGCCATTCGGCGCCCGCGAATTCATAGCGGTTGCCGTCCTCACCCTCCAGGGCGCCGGTGCCGGTGCGGCTGTCGAAGCCGATGATCCTGCCACGCATTGTCTGATGCAGCTTTCGTCCGGGCGGTGGGTCGGGTCGCCGGGTGGGCGGGCCTGCATGCGACCGCGTCGACCGATGTCACGTCAGCATGTCACCCGCCGATGCCGTCTTCAACCCTGCCGGCATTCAACTGCGGATTTTGTCGTCACCCCTCGGTTGGATGGCCGAGCGGGATCTGCAGATGGAGCCTGAATGCGGCACCCGGTGCAGGCTCCACCGCGATCGCGATCCGATCGATGATCACAGACGCCCCCGTGGCACCCGCCCGGCGCGCCAGGCCGGGCAGCGCCTCTTCGACGGCCTCGGCCCCGGCCATATCGGTGAGCGGGCCGGTCAGGGTCATGTGGAAGCGGAAGGCGTCCATCACGTAAGGATAGCCCCAGCGGTCGAGCAGGGCGGTGTGGCGGGCATCCAGCCGGCCACGGGCGATCCGGCGGGCACGGTCGTCGGCCGATAATGGCCGGCGCAGATCGTCGGTGCCGGCGACGATGGCGGCGGCGAGCTCGGTCAGTGCCGATGAAGGCGAGGCCGGCACCAGCGCCAGGAAGCTGCCGATCCGCCGCACGGACAGGCCGTCATCCAGCGTCACCGGTGCCAGCGTCGCCGCCAACCGCCGGATGGCGGTGGCCAGCGCTTGAGCGTCGAGCACGTCCGCGGCCATGAACGGCGCTCTGAGTGTGGCGTGAAAGCCATAGCGCCGTGGTTCGGCGGTCAGCCGGTGAAGTGCTGCATCGTCCAGGCCCGGCACAGGCGGCCGCGCCGCCACCGGCCCGCCTTCCGCATCACGCCCCAGCCAGCTTGCGCCGAACCGGCCGAGCGGTGTTGTGACGGACGGCATGAAATAGATCGCGGCGCGGTGAAACGGTGTCATCAGGCATCACCTTGGTACGGCGGGTGGGGCGGAGGGCGGGTTTTACGGACCGCACCTTCGACATCCCGGCGCTGACATCCGGAATACCGGATGTATCTCAAGGATTTGTCTAGGAAGGCGACCGCCATGCTCCCCCTCATGCCATGGCCACCGCCCCTTCATCAATGCTTTATGGTGCCGTCACCAAAGCGTCATCGACCACGGGTAATCAGTGGGCAACGGGGCCGGATCGCCGGCCGCCGGGGGCGGAGAACGGGCAGCGCCAGGACGATGAGCGGTGCTGTCTCAGGGGCAGATGCCCGTGTCACCTGGTGACCGCGCGATCGACCGGCCCTGATCCAGACTTTCGGAGGGCAGATCGGCAATGACCGATGCGGCAAGCGGACCCGCCATCAAGGTGGCGCGCCTGACCAAGACCTTTCGTGGCCACCGCGCACTTGATGCGGTGAGCTTCGAGATCGGCCGGGGTGAGATGGTGGCCCTGATCGGGGCGTCCGGATCGGGAAAGTCGACACTGATGCGGCATCTGTCGGGGCTGATCGCCTGCGACCGCAACGATGGCGGCGCCATCCGCGTGCTGGGCGGCAGCGTTCAGCAGAATGGCCGCATCGCCCGCGACATCCGCAGCCGTCGCGCCCGGATCGGCGTGGTGTTCCAGCAGTTCAATCTGGTCGGCCGGCTCAGCGTCATCACCAATGTCCTCACCGGCACGCTCGGCACATTGCCGCTGTGGCGGGTGATCACCGGCCGCTTCCGGCGGGTCGATCAACTGCGGGCGCTGGCGGCGCTCGACCGGGTCGGCATCGCCGAATGGGCGCATCGCCGCGCATCCACCCTGTCCGGCGGCCAGCAGCAGCGCGCGGCGATCGCCCGCGCGCTGGTCCAGCAGGCCGAGGTGATCATGGCCGACGAGCCGATCGCCTCGCTCGATCCGGAAAGCGCCAAACGGGTGATGGATACGCTGGCGCGGATCAATGCCGAGGATGGCACCACCGTGGTGGTGTCGCTGCATCAGGTCGATTACGCCCTGAAATACTGCCCGCGGGTCATCGCGCTGGCCAAGGGCCGGCTGATCTATGACGGCCCGAGCGCTGCCCTGACCACCGACCTGCTGGCCAGCCTCTATGGCACCGAGGTCGAGGATATCGGCCTGCCGGACCGCCCGGCTGCGCCGCAGCCCCTGGGCGCCGAACCGGCCGCGCTTCGCGCGCTCGCCGCATCCTGAATTTTCGAACCACCGGTCGGGAGCACATCCTCTGCGACCGCTCGCACGCGCTTGCGTCACACTCCACGGAAGGCACGCACCCATGTTCCTGAAGCGCCTGAGCCTTGCCGCCGCGGCGGCGGCGGTTGCCATCGGCACCGCCCTGCCGGCCGTTGCCGCCGACGATCTCAAGATCTCGTCGATGGACCAGATCAACTTCGGCATCATCTCGACCGAGTCGTCGCAGAACCTGCGGACGATGTGGGATCCGTTCCTGGCGGATATGAGCGCCAAGCTGGGCGTCGAGGTGAAGGCCTTCTTCGCCCCCGACTATGCCGGCATCATCCAGGGCATGCGTTTCGACAAGGTCGATGTCGCCTGGTTCGGCAACAAGTCGGCGATGGAAGCGGTCGATCGCGCCGGCGGCGAGATCTTCGCGCAGACGGTGGCCGCCGATGGCTCGCCCGGCTACTGGTCGCTGCTGATCACCCAGGCCGACCGCACCGACCTGAACAATCTCGACGACTTCCTGGCCAAGGCCAAGGATCTGACCTTCGCGAATGGCGATCCCAACTCCACCTCGGGCTTCCTGGTGCCGAGCTATTACGTCTTCGCCCAGAACAATGTCGACGCCCGCACCGCCTTCAAGCGCACGCTCAGCGCCAATCACGAGACCAACGCCCTGGCGGTCGCCAACGGCCAGGTCGATGTCGCGACCAACAACACCGAGAACCTCGCCCGCCTGGAAAAGACCTTCCCCGAGAAGGCCAAGCAGATCAAGGCGATCTGGAAGTCGCCGCTGATCCCCGCCGATCCGATCGTCTGGCGCACCAATCTGCCGGAAGATGCCAAGACCAAGATCAAGAGCTTCTTCATGACCTATGGCGTCGAAGGGCCCGAGGTCGAGAAGGAGAAGGCGGTTCTGGCCGGCCTCACCTGGGCGCCGTTCCGCGACAGCAGCAATGATCAGCTGGTCCCGATCCGCCAGCTGGAGCTGTTCCGCACCAAGGCGAAGCTCACCGCCGACGAGGGCATGGCCGCAGACGAGAAGGCGAAGAAGATCGCCGAGATCGATGCGCAGCTCGACGTGCTGAACAAGCGCGCCGCCGAGATCGAGAAGGCCGCCAAGGCCTCCTGATCCCGCCTGCGATCAGGCCGGCGGCGCCCTGGTGCCGCCGGCCTTCGTCTTGTCTGCCCCCTGATCCGTCCTTTTTCCCGAAGGTCCGACCGACCATGACCGATCTGGCCCAGCCCCGCACGCCGAGCATCACGCCGCCGCGTGACATCAAGGGCTCGCTGCTGCGTTATCTCACCTATGGCCTGCTTGCGGCCCTGCTGGTCTGGTCGTGGGACGGCGCCGAGATGCGGCCGCTCGAACTGTTCCGCGATGCCGGCAATATGCGGGAGTTCGGCGCCGACTTCTTCCCGCCGAACTTCACCGATTGGCAGTTCTATCTCAGCGAACTGCTCGTCACTATGCAGATCGCGGTCTGGGGAACGGCGCTTGCGGTGGTGTTCGCCATTCCCTTCGGCATCCTGTCGTCATCCAACGTGGCGCCGATCTGGGTCGTGCAGCCGGTGCGCCGGCTGATGGACGCGCTGCGGGCGATCAACGAGATGGTGTTCGCGATGCTGTTCGTGGTGGCGGTCGGCCTGGGGCCGTTCGCCGGGGCGATGGCATTGTTCGTCCACACCACCGGCGTTCTGGCCAAGCTGTTTTCCGAAGCGGTCGAGGCGATCGATCCGCGCCCGGTTGAAGGCATCCGCGCCACCGGCGCCGGGCCGCTGGCCGAGGTGATCTATGGCGTGATCCCGCAGGTGCTGCCGCTGTGGATCTCGTTCTCGCTGTATCGGTTCGAGTCGAATGTCCGTTCGGCCACCGTGGTCGGCATGGTCGGCGCCGGCGGTATCGGTGTGGTGTTGTGGGAGGCCATCCGTGGCTTCTATTTCGCCGAGACCTGTGCGGTGATGATCATGGTCATCGTGATGGTCAGCCTGATCGACGTCGTCTCGGGCTGGCTGCGCAAGGTCTTCATCTGACCGGGCTCGGGATCCGGCCGGCTGTGCTGCGCATCAGCGGCGCGGCTGGCCTGCGGCATCCTCGCTGCCGCCACGATAGCGGAAGGTGCCCTGGGCCGAGGCGATCAGGGCGCCGTGTTCGTCCGAGACCTCGCCCGTCACCATGAAGATCTTGCGACCGCCGCCCATCACCCGCCCGCGTGCCGTCAACTGCCGGCCGCGGGTCTGGCCGATGAAGCCGATGGTCAGCGACAGGGTGACGCAATAGCGCGCCCGCTCAGGGTCGGCGCAGTAATTGCCGGCATAGCCGCAGGCGCTGTCGAGCAGCGAGGCGATGACGCCGCCATGGGGCACGCCGGCGCGGTTCATGTGCTGGGGACCGAGCATCAGCGTCACCTCGGCATAGTCGGGCTGCCAGCGCATCAGGCGGGTGCCGATCAATCCGTTATAGGCGCCCGGCGGCTCGCCCTCGGCCAGAATGGCGGCCAGTTCCACCGCATCGGGTGATGCGGCGGGCGAGAAAATCGTCGGGCGTCCGGACATGGTCGGGCTCTGGCTCCGGTTGAGGTGTGGGCGGTGTCGTCGGGATAGGGCAGGGGGTCAGCGGCGCACCAGCGATGCCTCGATCTGCTGAGCGATGCGCACCAGCCGCGGCCCGATATCCTTCTCGATCCGCTCGCGATGCACGATGAAGCTGGGGCCGCCGCAATTGATCGCCATCAGCCCGCCGGATGGGCGGCGGACGGGCACGCCCACGGCATTGACGCCGGTGGTCCATTCACCGATCGAGGTGCAGAAGCCGCGCGCCTCGATCTCGTCGACCGCCTGTTTGATGCCGTCCTCGATCCTGGGCCAATCGGCGCCGCTGCGGCGCTGGATGTGTTCCATCAGAAAGCCGCGCTCGTTTTCCGGCAGGCCAGCCAGAAAGGCCCGGCCGATGGCGCTGGTGGCGATCGGGATGCGCGATCCCACATCCAGCCGCAGCGTCACCGCGGTGTCGGCGCGGCAGCATTCCACATAGAGCACGTTCAGCCGGTCACGGTCGCCCAGTGCCGCCGACACGCCGGAATAATCGGCGATCTCCTGCAGCATCGGCCGGGCGATCTCGCGCACCGTCAATCCGGCGAGCATGCTGTAGCCCAGGGTCAGCACCGCCGAGCCCAACCGGTATTTGCCGATCCGCTCGTTATAGGACAGATAGCCCAGCCGGGTCAGGGTATAGGTCAGGCGCGACACTGTGGGCTTGGGCAGGCCGGTGATCTCGGCCAGTTCCTGATTGCCCATCGGCTGATTGCCGACCCGGAAGGCGCGGAGCACCTCCAGCCCGCGCGCCAGCGCCGTGACGAAATTCCGATCGCGTGAGGCTTCTTCCGGGTCGAGCTCCGCGATCGGCTCGATCTCGGCACGTTTCCGCATGCCAGTCTCCCACTTTTCCTCCCCGGGGCGTCTCCGGTCGGTCGCCGGATTTATAACCCCCCGCCTGCCGCGCTGCGCGCGCCGATCTATTCGCACAGGGCCGATCTATTCGCACAGGGCCGATCTATTCGCACAGGGCCGATCTATTCGCACAGGGCCGATCTATTCGCACAGGGCCGACCTATTCGCACAGGGCCGACCTATTCGCACAGGGCCGACCTATTCGCACAGGAACGTCGCCATGGCCGTCAAATTCCGCGAATGCGCGCGCATACGGATTGCGGTTGCAGGCCAATCTGACACTGCCTAACCTCGCCGTCAATGTGATGGAATTAGGGTCCGCAGTGCGGAAATGATGCTGCGGCCACCACCGGAGTGACCTGCCATGCCCCCCGCAATGCCATCTTCCCCGTCATCGGCATCCGGTCAGACCGGCCGCCCGATCGGCATGGCCGGCGTTATCGGCACCGGATCGATGGGCCGCGGCATCGCCCAGGTTCTGGCCGAAGCCGGGGTCGTGGTGCGTCTGGCCGATGCCAATCCCGGGGCGGCCGAAGCCGCACGCGGCTTCATCGCCGACATGCTGGCACGCAAGATCGCCAAGGGCCAGTGCGACGAGGCCCATCGCGTGGCGACGCTCGACCGGCTGGTCATCGTGCGTGCCGAGCCCGAGGCCTTTGCGGGCGTCGATCTGGTGGTCGAGGCGATCGTCGAGGCGCTGGACGTCAAGCGCCGCCTGTTCAGCGGCCTGGAGCCGGCAGTCGGCCCGGATTGTATCCTTGCCTCCAATACGTCGTCGCTGTCGGTGACGGCGATCGCCGCCGGCTGTGCCGTGCCCGAACGGGTGGCCGGCTTCCATTTCTTCAACCCGGTGCCGGTGATGAAGATCGTCGAGGTGGTGGCGGGTGCCCGCACGGCCCCCTGGGTGACGGCGGCGCTGACCGCCCTTGCCGGCCGCACCGGCCATCGGGCGGCCAATGTCGCCGACAGCCCCGGCTTTCTGGTCAATCATGCCGGCCGCGGCTTCGGGGTCGAGGCGCTGCGCATCCTTCAGGACGGCGTCGCCCGACCGGTAGATATCGACCGGATCATGCGCGATGCCGCTGGCTTCAGGATGGGGCCGTTCGAGCTGTTCGATCTGGTGGGGCTCGACGTCTCGCAGCCGGTGATGGAATCGATCTACAACCAGTTCTTTCAGGAGCCGCGCTTCCGGCCGTCGCCGATCGGCCGCAACCGGATGGAGTCGGGCCTGCTGGGCCGCAAGACCGGCGCCGGGTTCTATGTCTACGAGAACGGGCGCGCGCGGATCGAGCCCGATCCGGAGCCGGACCCGCGCGCCGGTGCCGCTGTCGACGCCCCGATCTGGGTCGGCCCTGCCGCCGATCCGCGCTGGCGCGGCGAGGTGCAGACACTGGTGGCACAGGCCGGCCTTCAGGTGGATGCGGGCGCGCGGCCGCAGCCATCGAGCATCGCGCTGCTGCTGCCGCTGGGCCAGGACTGCACCGGCGCCGCGCTGGCCCATGATGTCGACCCGCGCCGGGCGATGGCGCTGGATCCGATGTTCGGTGTCGGCCGGCGGCTGACCCTGATGACCTCGCCCGCCACCGATCCGGCACTGGCCGAGGGCATGGCGGTGCGGCTGAGCACCGGCGATGTCGCGGTCACGCGTATTCGCGACAGCGTGGGCTTCGTGGCCCAACGCATCACCGCCCAGATCATCAATGTCGGCTGCGAGATTGCCCAGATGCGCATCGCGGCGCCCTGCGATATCGATCCGGCGGTGGAAATGGGGCTGGGCTATCCCACCGGGCCGCTGGCACTGGGCGACCGGCTGGGGCCGTTGCATGTGCTGACGGTGCTGGAGGGTCTGTTCGGCGCCACCGGTGATCCGCGCTACCGGCCCAGCCCGTGGTTGTCGCGTCGCGCGCGGCTGGGCCTGTCGCTCACCCACGACGAAGCCTGACATTGTACAATGCGTACTGCCGATCCCTCGTTCATTCCGCCAGCAGGAGCCATGCCCCCGATGTCCGATCAGGCCTTTATCTTCGACGGTGTGCGCAGCCCCTTCGGTCGCCAGGGCGGCGCGCTCGCCAATATCCGCCCCGATGATCTGCTGGGGCAGGTGATCCGGGCGCTGATCGCGCGCACCGGCATCGATCCGACCGCGATCGAGGATGTCATCGCCGGCTGCGCCTGTCAGGCCGGCGAGGATGCCCGCAATGTCGCCCGCCATGGCGCCCTGCTGGCGGGGCTGCCGATCGAGGTGGCCGGCCAGACCGTCAACCGGCTGTGTGGCAGCGGCATGGCGGCGGTGATCGATGCCGCGCGCGCGATCCGGCTGGGCGATGGCGACCTGATGATCGCGGGCGGGGTGGAATCGATGACCCGCGCCCCCTTCGTGGTCGCCAAATCGGAGCAGGCCTTCGGCCGTGATTTCAAGGTCTATGACAGCGCCATCGGCGCCCGGTTCCCCAACCCGAAACTGATCGCCGCCTATGGGGGCGACACCATGCCCGAGACCGCCGACAACATCGCGCGTGATCTGGGCATCGGCCGCGAGGACAGCGACATCTTCGCGGCGCGCTCGCAGGCCGGCTATGAGACGGCGCGCGTGGCCGGCTTCTATGACGACGAGATCACCGCCATTTCGGTGGATCAGGGCCGCAAGGCGCCGCCGCGTGCGGTGGCAGCCGACGAACACCCCCGGCCGGCCAGCGATCTGGCAGCGCTTGGCAAGCTGCGGCCGTTGGCGGCGGACGGTGTGGTGACGGCCGGCAATGCGTCGGGCATCAATGATGGCGCGGGCGCGCTGCTGCTGGGGACCGAAGCTGCCGGCGGGCGTTTCGGGCTGAAGCCGCGGGCGCGGATCGTCTCGGCGGCGGTGGCCGGGGTGGCGCCGCGGGTGATGGGGCTGGGGCCGGTGCCGGCGATGCAGAAGGCGCTGGCGCGCGCCGGACTGTCGCTGGACGATCTGGACGTGATCGAGATCAACGAGGCCTTCGCCACCCAGGTTCTGGGCTGCCTTAAGCAGATGGACATCGCCTTCGACGACAGGCGGGTGAACCCGAATGGCGGCGCGATCGCGACCGGCCACCCCTTGGGTGCCTCGGGCACGCGGCTGACCCTGACGGCCCTGCGCGAGTTGGAGCGGCGTGGCGGGCGCTATGCCGCCGTGTCGATGTGCATCGGCATCGGCCAGGGCATCGCGCTGATCATCGAGCGTTGCTGATCCGCGGGGCGACGGTCACCCTCTGCGGGGCGGCCGTTCACCCACAGAGCATCGTGACCCAGTCCATCGAGATCAGGGCCGCATATCGGCCCCAGCCATAGAGGGCGACGGCGAGGACCAGCCCCAGCGCACCGGCCACGGCATAGGGCAGCCAGGCCGGCGCCGGGGCATCATCGGCCGGCGCACCATCGGCACGCGGAGACCCTTCGACAGCCGGGGACATGTCCGTCCGGCGGGAGATGGCGGCGACGTGTGACGGTTGAGCACTCATGCCGGTCCCTCCGATGGCGCGCTGTGACGCGCGACGTGGTGACGCATGATCCTAACCGGTTTCGGCCGGCGGTTCATGTGGCCTTTGCTGCCGCATGAACCACCGGCCGGTCCGAAATCGGCAGGTGGATGATGGCGGCCACGGCCGACAGCCCGGCCATGGCCATCCAGACGGCATCGTAAGACCCCAGAAGGTCATAGATATAACCGCCACCCCAGGCGCCCAGAAAGGCGCCGACCTGATGGCTGAGAAACACGATGCCATAGAGGGTGGAGAGATAGCGAGGGCCGAAGATCCGCGCGACCAGACTGCTGGTGAGCGGAATGGTGCCGAGCCAGGTGAAGCCGAAACAGGCGGCAAAGGCCAGAATGACCGCCGGCGATGGCGGCAGCAGCACCACGGCCAGCACGAAAGCCGTCCGCAGCGCATAGACCACGACCAGAACGTTCCGGCTGCGATACCGGCTGCCCAGGCTGCCGATGATATAGGCGCCGGCGATGTTGCAGGCGCCGATCAGCCCCAGCGCCCAGGCGGCGACCCAGCCGGCGACGCCGACATCGCCCACATAGGCCGGCAGATGGGTGCCGATGAAGGTGATCTGGAAGCCGCAGACGCCGAAGCCCAGGCTCAACAGCCAGAAACTGCCGCTGCCTCGGGCCTCGGTCATCGCCTGCGACAGCGACACCGCGCCGGCTGGCTGAGCCGGGGAAGGGCTGCCCGCGGTGGCGGACAGACGGTCGCGGCGGCGGCTGCCGTCGAGCGCGAAGCCAAAGGCGATCATGGTGCTCGCCACCAGCGCCAGCAGCAGAATGGCATCGCGCCAGCCGAAGGCGTCGAGCATGGCATAGGCCCCGGGCACCACCGCGAACATGCCGAGCGAACCGCCGGCGGTGACCAGCGCGAAGCATTGCGGGCGGCGTGCTTCCGGCACCACCCGGCCCACGGCGCCCAGAACCACCACAAAACTGGTTCCGGCAAGGCCGATGCCGACGGCAATTCCCAATGTGACCAGCAGCCCGGTCGGATCGGCGGTCGAGGCGGCGAACACCAGACCGGCCACATAAGCGACGGTGCCGGCCACCACCACGCGCGACGGGCCGAACCGGTCGGCGATCATGCCGATGAACGGCTGGATCAGCCCGAACAACAGGTTCTGCAGCGCGATCGCAAAGCCGAAAACCTCGCGCCCGATGCCCAGTTCCTGAACCACCGGGGTCAGAAACACGCCAAAGGCCTGGCGGACGCCCATCGAGATGGTCACCACCAGTGCTGCCGCGATCAGCACCGTGCGGGCGGTATGGTCCAGCTTTGGCCTCGATGGTGTCGGCATCGTCGCCGGTGGCGATACTGGGGCGGTCGCATCACGATCACCGGCCATTGCATCCTAGCGTGTATCATTGGCTTGAATATTGCGCATAAGTTGAGGTTTCCGGAGGGAAAAATCCCCGCCACACCGCCCCTTGGGAGAGCGTCGTGGCGGGGATGAAGTCAACCATACCGGGAACACAAGGAGAGCATAATGCCGAAACAGATCATGTTTCCAATGCATAATGAACATAATGATCATTACCGGATCGACATGGATCAGCGGCCCTCGCGGGCGCTGTGACCACGGTCTGCCCCGGATTTGCCCCGGGTGATCCACAATATGCCCCTGTTCGTGATGATGGCCCGGGCGCTTCAATGGTGTTGCTGATAAAGCAGCGTGGCACAATCACCAAGGACACGGACCAATGGGCGCGATCAGGCGTGGGCGACTGGATGAGATCGATACGGTGCGGGGCCTTGCCCTGGCCACGATCTTTATCGACCACGTGCCGGGCAATCCTCTGGACCAGTTGACCATTCGCAATTTCGGTCTGTCTGACGCGACCGAGATGTTCGTGTTCCTGGCCGGTCTTGCCGCGGCTTTGGCCTATTTCCGCAAATTCACGACCGGTCAGCCGTGGACGGCCGCGGCCCGGGCCGCGAAGCGCGGCTTCGACCTTTATGTGGTGCATCTGTTCTGCATCGTGGTGGTGGCGGCAATGGTGGCGCTGACCGCCAGCCTGACGCTGAACCCCGACAAGCTGGACTGGATCAATCTGGGCGCCGTTTTCAAGGATCCGGCGCAAGCGCTGATCGGCCTGGTCGCGCTGACCCACCAGCCCGGCTATTTCAATATTCTGCCGATGTATATCTGCTTCATGCTGATGCTGCCGGTGATGATGCTGATCGCGCGTGCCAGTGTCGGCGCGATGCTGGCCGCGTCGGCGACCGTCTGGGCCATCGCCAACATCACCGGCCTGAACGCGCCACAATGGCCGAATGACGGCGGCTGGTTCTTCAATCCCCTGGCCTGGCAGTTCGTGTTCGCGATCGGCTTCACGGTCGGTGCCGGTATCATGGGCCGCGCACAGATCGTGCCCTATCGTGCCTGGATCTGGTGGCTGGCGGTGGCCTGGCTGGTGGTGTCGCTGGCGATGAAGCTGGCCGCCTTCTATCCTGAGCCCGGCATGCTGCCGATCCCGTTCTTCCTGTATGGCCAGGACAAGACCTTCGCGACCCTGCCGCGCATCCTGCACATGCTGGCCATGGTCTATGTGGTCGCCTATTCGCCGCTGGGCGCGCGGCTGCGCAGCTTCGGCGCCGGCAACCCCTTCGCGATCATGGGCCGTCAGGGTCTGCCGGTCTTCGCCACCGGCTCGGTGCTGGCCGTGGGCGCGCAGCTCATCCGCGAGCCGCTCGGTGGAGGCTGGATGCTGGATATGGTATTGGTGCTCTCCGGTCTCGTCGCACTGGTCGTTCTTGCCGGGAGCCTGGAATGGTTGAAGCGCCGTGCCGCCGCCAAGCCTGCCGTCACGCCCGCTGGCGCGCCGAAGGCCGGTCTGCCGCGCCCGGTTGCGTCACCCCAGCCCGCGACCATGCGGTCGCAGCCGGCGGCGACCCACGGCCTTGGCCCCATCGGCGCGTGATGTCCTTGATGGTTCAGTGTTATCGGCACGTGGCCGCCGCCATGCTGGTTCTGGGCATGGCGGCGGTGCCGTCTGTGACAGGCGCCGCGGCCCCGACCGCGGAGCCATCCGACGTCCGGGAACCCGAGCGACAGGAAGATGCGCGCCAGTTCGGCAACCGATTGGACGGCCAGATCGCCGGCGTTTGCCCGGTGCCGGGCGACGGCCCGCCGATCGGCGGGCCGGGCGATCGCGCGCCCTTGCCGCACACCCGCCAGCGTCTGGCCGAGGGCGGACCGCTGGTGATCCTGGCGATCGGGTCATCCTCCACCCAGGGCTATGGCGCGCCGCGGCCCGAGGCGAGCTATCCGTTCCGGTTGGAGCGCGATCTGGCGCGCCGCTACCCCGACAGCCGCATTCAGGTGATCAATGCCGGCGTCGGTGGCGAGATCGCGGCCGATCAGTTGGCGCGGCTGGACAAGCTTCTGGCCGACAACCGGCCCGATCTGGTGATCTGGCAGGCCGGCACGAATGACGCGCTGCGTGCCGTCGATCGTGTCAGGTTCGCAGGCGAGGTGCGTGACGGGCTGGCGCGCATCCGCACCCATGGCGCCGATGCGCTGCTGATGGATCTTCAGGTTTATCCCGGCGCCCGCGACCCCGAGACCTATGCGGCCTATGTGGCCCTGATGCGGCGGCTGGCCACGGAAACGGCGACGCCGCTCTATTCCCGCTTCGATCTGATGACCGCATGGGAGAATGATCGTGCCAATCCGTCGCCCGACCTGTTGTTCACCGACCGGTTCCACCTGAACACCATCGGTTATGCCTGTATCGCCCGGGCGTTGGGGTCGGCGATCGCCCGCGCGGTTGGCCAGGCATCGGCTGGTCAGGCATCGGCGTCGGCCACAGTGTCCGCGCCGGCATTGCCAGCCGGTTCCGACCAGAGGATGGCGAGGGAAGCCGCCAGATGATCGATGGCCGGACTGAGCCGGCTGGACAGGGATGATCGCAAGACCCACACCGCCAGCGACAGGTTCAGGCCCTCGACATTCAACTGACGCAGGTCGCTTGCCGCTGCGCTTTGTGCCACGCGCCGGCCGGGTACCAGCCCCAGCCCCACGCCGCGTGCGATCAACGACAGTTGGATGTCGGGGCCCAGCACCTCGGCGGCGACCTTCAACCGGCCACCCATCCGCTCCAGATGGCGCTGGATGACCATGTGATAGCCGCACCCTTCCGGGTTAAGCACCCAGCTTGCCTTCATCAGCGCCTCGACCGGCAGCGGATGGGCGGCATCGCCGCCCGTGTCGTTCAGGATCAGCCCCGCTGGTGTCGCATGGGCGGCGGCGACGATCCACACCGGCTCGGTCCCCACCCGCACCGCCTGGAGATCCTGTGGCGGCTGGTCGTCCTGGTCGATCAGCACCACGGCGGCGTCCAAGGCACCATCGCGAACCTGATCGATCAACTCGCCCGTCCAGCCGCTGCCGATCTGCAGCGCCACCATCGGAAAGGCCGTCCGCAGGTCGTCGATCGGCCGGGTGACGGCCAGATCGACCACACCATGGGCGAAGCCCAGGCGCAGCCGGCCAGCGGTGCCGCTATCGCCCGACCCCAGTGCTTTCAGGTCGTCGACGGCGTCCAGAATCCGGCGGCATTGTTCGATGGCGTCGCGCCCGGCGGCGGTCAGCACCGGTGGCTTGCTGCGGCGATCGAGCAGGACCAGGCCAAGTTCGGCTTCCAGCCGCTGGACCTGACGGGTGACCGCGGGCTGCGTCAGGTTGAGGCGCCGCGCCGCGCCATTGATCGATCCGGCCTCGGCCACCGCCAGGAATGTCGCGATTTCACTGAGCTTGATACCGAGCACTGATAGTCCTCTGGAACAAGGGGGGACACCCGTCCTGACGCGAGTCACCCCACCTGTCACGACAGGCAGGTTGGGTATTATCATCGTCCAGCGCGAAATGTGCCAAGGTAAATGCGCCAAGGCAAAAGCGACATTGGCAGGCGCGGTGGCCCGGAGCGGGCCGAATCCCAAATTCGTCACGCGCTTCTGCCGGGCCCCGCCAGGGGAATCGCATTTGAAGAATAGCCCTGGCGACCGGTGGCGAAGTGGAGTCTGTATGAGTGTTCCTGAGAGGGGGACATG